>JAJISG010000259.1 GCA_022848835.1 Thermoplasmatota archaeon
CGTGCGCCATTGTCCACGCGCTGCCGTGAATCTTCGGATATATATTGATTCGGGGGATACCGGAGGGGGCCTAGGATGGGCGAGATCCAATGGCCCTTCGTCATTTCCTTCATAGCCTACTTCGTGGTCATCTGGGCCATCGCTCATCGCGTGGCAACACGCATTCGCACCTGCCTCGAACTTTCCGTGGGAGGTAGGGTCGTTTCCTACCTGGCTTTCGCCTTTCTCGTGTCAGGTACTTTCATCAGCGCCGTCTCCGTCTTCGGGGGCATGGCCGAACTGTACAGGAGGAACTTCGACGCCCCCACCGCCCGGCTTCTGCCTATGAAGCCTATATGCGGGGCATGGAGGACGGCAGTAGGCAGGCATGCGAGTCATTACGCAGCGCGTTTGAGAACTTTATTAGGGATCTCACAGCCTCATTTTCTCCATCGCCTGAGAACAATGTGGGAGAGTTTTCCCAGAGGTTGACCTTCCTCTGCAGAAGTGAATCCCGGCAACGGCTTCATCTGGTTTAGGCGTCCTTTTCACCATGTTCTTATTGTTTACGAGAGTACTTTTACTGACCTCCCCAAGTTTCCCTTATTAGGGAGCAATTCCAATCATGTATGGGAAGGGAACACGAGTCCACAGATTCAGAAAGCGTCAGGGCGACCACCTTTAAGTCGAGGAAGCCCTCTATCCATTTTGTCGGCAGGAATGTTCGGGGGTGAAGGGGGGTTGGATCTCAAGGTCCTAGCCACATATCCGTTTCTCCCGGAGGCGTCCAGGTACATAAGGGAGGAGGGCCCGCCGCTGGAGGAGGTTCTGGAGCACAGGGCCTTCGGGAACTCCAGGCATCTGGCGAAGGAGAAGGTCTTTTCCTCCCTAGAGAGCGGGGAGTTGCCAGAGCTACCCATGTCGAGTCCCCCCGAGTGCCTCGCTGCCCTCTACGCTTACCCGCTGGCCAGGATCCTGGTCTCCTGCGTCGGAGACCCCTTCCTCATTCGAAGGTTCTCCCTCGCGGAAGCCTCCTTGGCTCGGCGAAGGTTCTCGAGAGAGGACCCCGCCTTCCTCATGCAGTTGTCCCAGGCCCTGAGACTGGACTCCTCCATAGACGGCTCCTACCGACTCCACTTCAGCGACTTCCTAGAGGCAACAAAGCGGCTGAGAGGGAAGGAGTGGAAGCTGATTAACCATCCGGTCCAGTCCGGCTACGTCATCCTCAGCAGGGAGAAGTTCCTCAGGGTCCTGGAGGGGCATCTACGCAACAGGTTCGAGGAAGAACTGCCCCTGGAGGTCAACGAGTTTCTTCTGGAGGCCTTCTGGGAGGATGTGGCGAAGCTAAGGGAGATGCTCCAGGAGAGGAAATCAAATCTTCAGAGCACCGACCTCGGTCGCATAACGGTGGCCAATTTTCCCCCATGCACACAGGGGCTCCTAGCCACGGTACTAGCCAGCGAGAACGTGCCTCACCAAGGCCGCTTCGCCTTGGTGTCCTTCCTGAACAACCTCGGCCTGGGGTTTGAGGAGATCTATCGGATATTCGCCTCCGTCCCCGACTTCCGGGAGAGCGTGACGAGATATCAGATAGAACACATCACGGGCAGGATTTCAGGCACGGAGTATACGTCCCCAGAGTGTAGTACCATGAAGTCGTACGGTCTATGTCCTGGTCCCGACAGTCTATGTCAGAGGATTACCCATCCCCTCGGCTACTACCGACTCAAGACTCGGACCATGTCAAGGCGATCTGAGACCGGGTCCATGGCAAAGGCGCCGACGCCTCCCGAGGAATAGCTGACCACCACCCGTCCCTGGCTGACGCCCCCTCGTTGCCCAAGCCTTCGTTCCTACAGCTGCTTCCAGGCAGCCACGAATCTCTGGATGGCGGTAAGGTTGCCGAGAATCCCGAAGAGCAGGAGGGCGTACTCCATCATGGTGAACGAGAGATCTCCGTAGCCGAATGAGAGACTGCCGCCGGGATCGAAGGCGATGTGCAGGGCTATCACCAGCAGCAGAATGACAAGGCGGTCGGCCCTACCCAACACACCTCCGTATATGCGGCCCACGCCTATCGCCTGGGCTTGGGTCCCCATGTAGCTCGTCAGCAGGACGCCCAGGAGGCCAAACAGGGCGATCCACTCGCGAGAGTACATGCTGAAGAAGAGTCCTGTCAGGATGAACACGTCCGCATACCTGTCGAACACATGGTCCAGCAGGTCTCCTCTCCTGGACTCGATACCTCGGAGCCTGGCTACCTTGCCGTCGAGGGCGTCGAACAGAGCGCTCACGAGAAGGGATACAAGAGCCGCGGATAGGGCCAGGACGCTATCTATGTAGAATGAGAGGACGAGAAAGATCCCAGTCAACGCAGCGGTGAGGAGGGATATCCAGGACAGGAGGTTCGGACTCACGGCCTGGATTCGCACGGCTATGGGCCTGAGAAGACGGTCAGCGACCTGCCTGTATGAGTCTAGTACCAACCGAGGATCACCTCGCTCCAGTCCACCGTACCAGCCTCATGCCCTCCTCCCCTACCCGACAGGATGTCGGATACCACCCTAGCATTTTCCTCAGCGGAGGCGGAGGTAGTATCCACCTCGAAGGCCCGCGTCTTCTCCATGGTCTCATGAGTCACTACCCCCAGGGCCTCAGCCTCCATATTCTCTCTAACTTTCGCCGCGTCCCACCCTTTGGCGACTAGACGCTCCCCCAGGGCCTCTGGGTGGCACCTCAGGACGATAGAGATATCCACAGGGAGCAGATGAGATACGTGCCCTACCAGGATGAGAGGCCTCTCTTTGGGAATCGACCGCTCGAGAACCTCCAGGTCCACCTCCCAACTCTCCCGCACGAGGTCGTAACTCCTCAGGGCCCCGCACCTTCTGGCGAGCTCTTCGAGCTCGCAGACCCGGAACCCCTTCTCTTCAAGGAGAGCGGCGATGGTGGACTTTCCCGTACCCGGGGTGCCTGTGAGAGCGACCAGCACAGGGTTGCACCGGGTCGGCAAGCTAAATTTTTTCCGGTGGCTCCCTAGGAACCCTTCCTCGCCGTCGGAAATAGAGGGCCACTGCTGGAAGGGCCAAGGCGGCCACGACTGTGTAGACCACCAGAGGAGACTGGCGCTTCGCACCCAGAGGCTCCCTAATGCCATAGACACCGGAACCCTCGTTGAACTCTGCCCAGGCGAACCAGAAGGCCATGGTGGAGGCGACCTCTTCCAGTCTCACCCCCACTCCCTCTCCAGTGACCATGTCCCACCTTCGCCCAAGGTTGTCTACCATAAACCTCCCCTCATCCCCCTCGAAGGTGAGGTCCCCCCGTTCAAAGGCCTTGGCGCTGGAATCGTAAAAGGCGACAACGATGTCTAGGCTGCCTACACGATCGTTGATGACGATCTCCTCGGCAAGCGCCTCGTAGGGGAAAGCTATGGCTTTCCCGTCGACCTTCACCCCTAGAACGACAGACTTGGGATGGAGGATCCTGTCATCATAGACGCCACCGAAGGAGACGTCATCGCTGATGATGTACCCGCCGTAGGGATTCTGGTTGTAGTCGATGCAGTCGAACCCCTCTATGATCGGCACGCCCACCTCTCTCGACGGCTCGCACTGGGGAATCGGGTAGTCGAGCAAGAGGGATTGAGGATATCTCTCCTTCCACCCGTTCCATTCAATCACGGTGGCGGATATCCTCTCGAGGATGGTCCCGTGGAGGGGACCCTGAACCGCCTCCGACGTGATCTGGATCCAGAGGCTCTCCGTCTCTTCATCATACATCACTAGGTTGCTCTTGAAGAGGAGTCCCGACACGCCGAACGTGAGAATCTGCCCACCCACCGCCCTGTCGTACACGATCGCCGTGTTGCACAGCGGACAGAAGGTGACCGCGACCGGTATGTCTCCGGCCACGTCGTTGACGATCTCGTGCCACATCAGGTAGCGCACCGGGTAGGCGCGGGCGGGCTGGCCGTCGAGTTCCAGCACCATCACCGGCTCGCGCGCGTCCAAGCCGTCTTCCTCGCCGGCGGCGATCATTTCCGGCCCGGTGATCGCCGGAATGCCGTCCTTGGGCGGCCCGCCGGAGAAGATCTCGGAGGGAGCGACCTCGATCCGGCTGAAATCGGTCTGCGGCCAGGCGCGCTTCCAGTGCGCGGGCACCTCGGCGGCGCCGGCCGCGAACGGCAACAGCAACAGTGCAAGGGCGGCAATCAGGCGGACAGGCATCGCGGGTCTCCCGGTTTCACATTCGGGGTTC
>JAJISG010000026.1 GCA_022848835.1 Thermoplasmatota archaeon
TGCAGGATGATGCCCTCGGGCTCCTCCAGCTCGACGACGTTGAGGACATCCTCCAGGGTAAGGGGTTCGAAGTAGAGCCGGTCCGAGATGTCGAAATCCGTAGAGACAGTCTCGGGGTTGTTGTTGATTATGATGGCCACGTACCCCGCCTCTCGGAGGGCCAACACGCCATGGACGCAGCAGCCGTCGAACTCTATTCCCTGGGAGATACGGATGGGGCCAGACCCGACTATGAGGACCTTCCGTCCTCGAGCTGGCTCAACCTCGTTCGCCTCCCCATGAGTGGAGTAGAAGTAAGGGGTAGTGGCCTCAAACTCCCCCGCGCAGGTGTCCACCACCCTGAAGCTGGCCCTCCCCCTGAGAGCCTCCACCTCTCCTGGGTCGGAGCCTGTAAGCCGGGCGATACGCTCATCCGAGAACCCGCAGGCCTTGGCGTGCTTGACTAGATCGGAAGAGAGGCCGTCCCTGCGAAGCGTAGCCTCCAGTTCAGCAAGGCGGCGAATCCTGTCCAGGAAGAAGGGATCCCAGCTCGTGAGGCTGACCAACCTCTCCAGCGACCAGCCCCTCCGGAAGGCTTCGAAGATTGTGAAGAGCCTCCTATCCGTCGGCCTCGATAGCTCCTCCATCGATGCGCTCTCATCCCACTCATCCTGCTCCAGACCCACCTCCAGGGATCGGATGGCCTTCATGAGGGACTCCTCGAAGGTCCTGCCTATGGCCATTACCTCCCCCGTGGACTTCATCTGAGTCCCGATCCTCCTATCGGCGCTAGGGAACTTGTCGAAGGGCCAACGGGGTATCTTGGTCACCACATAATCCAGGCTCGGTTCGAAGGAGGCAAGGGTCCTCTTGGTCACCTGGTTGGGGATCTCGTCGAGCCGTAGGCCCACGGCGATCTTGGCGGCGATCCGGGCTATCGGGTAGCCGGTGGCCTTGGACGCTAGGGCAGAGGAGCGGGATACTCGAGGATTGACCTCGATGACTCGGTACTCATAGGTTTCCGGGTCGACGGCGAACTGGATGTTACATCCGCCCTCGATCCCCAGAGCCCTAATGATCTTCAGGGCTGCGGAACGGAGGACCTGATGGTCCCTATCCCTCAGGGTCTGGGCGGGGGCGACCACAATGCTCTCTCCGGTGTGGAGCCCCATGGGATCCAGGTTCTCCATGGAGCACACGGTGATGCAGCTGTCCGCAGAGTCCCGCATGACCTCGTACTCGTACTCCTTCCATCCCTGCACGCACTCCTCCACCAGCACCTGCTGGATACGGGAGTAGGCCAGGCCTATGGAGACCACTCTCTCCAGCTCCTCAGGGGTCTCCACAATACCGCTTCCCGTGCCGCCCAGGGTATAGGCTGCCCTCACGATGACCGGGAAGCCTCCCAATTCGGCCATCGCCTGCCTCGCCTCGGCCAGGTTCTCACAAGAGGTGCTCCGGGGAATCGGTTCTCCTATCCGCCGCATGAGGGCGGCGAAGGAGTTGCGGTTCTCGGAGGTCTCGATGGCAGCCAGGCTCGTCCCCAACATCTCGACGCCATACCGCTTCAGAACCCCCATCTCTGCCAGCTCCGAGCAGAGATTCAGGGCAGTCTGACCCCCCATGCCGGAGAGGACACCCTGGGGCCTTTCCCGATCGATGATCTTCTCTAGAAAGGAGGGCTCCAGGGGTTCGAGATAGACCGCGTCCGCCATCTCCGGATCCGTCATGATGGTGGCGGGGTTGGAGTTGACCAGGACGACACTGACGCCCTCCTCTCGCAGCGCTCTGCAGGCCTGACTCCCGGAGTAGTCGAAGTGCCGTCCCCTCAGTAGCCTGAGGAGATTTCGGCCGCCTGTCCGATCACCACCGGCCCGGAGCCTATCACCAATACCTTCTCCAAGTCCGCCCTCTTAGGCGAAGACCTCACCTCCTGGCATCGCTGGCATGCCTTTTCACCTCGTTCACGAACTCTTGGAAGATGTAGAGACTGTCGTGGGGACCAGGGCTGGCCTCAGGGTGGTACTGCACGGAGAGGATCGGCATCTCCTCATGGCTGAAGCCTTCCACGGTCCCGTCATTGAGATTGGTGTGGGTTATCCTCAGCTCTTCCCCCAGGCTCTCCTCGGAGACTGCGAAGCCATGGTTCTGGGAAGTGATGAGGACTCTACCGGTGACCACATCACGTACAGGCTGGTTGCCCCCTCTATGGCCGAACCTCAGCTTGTAGGTCTCCGCCCCGAAGGCAAGGGCCAGGAGCTGATGGCCCAAGCAGATGCCGAAGAGCGGGACCTCCCCCGCCAGTCCTCTCAGAGTCGGCACGACTGTCGAGAGCATCTCCGGATGGGCCGGATTCCCAGGACCGTTGGATATCACGACTCCATGAGGCTCCCAGGCGAGGATATCCTCCTTAGGAGTGGAGTACGGAACCTGGAGGACGTCCCCATGGGTCAGGAGATTGGAGAGGATGCTCCTCTTGACCCCGCAGTCGACCAGCACAAATCGAAAAGGTCCCCGCCCCTCGTGATGGATAGGCTGCGTGCAGCTAACCTGGTCCACCAGGTTGTGGGCATCGGGGAAGGGTCGAGACCTCACCTCCTCTAGAAGAACTTCAGGATCGGCTCCCTCTGTGGATAGGGCGGCTCGAACTGTTCCATGGACCCTTGTCCTGATCGTCAGTTCCCGTGTGTCCACCCCTTCGATTCCTGGGATGCCTTGGCTCGATAGGAACTCGTCCAGGCTCATCCTGGAGCTGGGATGGGAGGGGCCCCTCCAGAGTTCTCTGACTACGAAGCCCTTCGCCTGAATCTGGTTCGACTCGAAGGTCTCGGGGTCCACACCGTAGTTTCCCATGAGGGGATAGGTCATCATCAGAATCTGGCCTCTGTAGGACGGGTCGGTGAGGGCCTCGCAATACCCTGTCATATTCGTGTTGAAAACCAGCTCTCCGAAGACTGTTGCGCTAATCCCAAAGGAGGGCCCCCTCACCACCTTCCCGTCTTCGAGGACCAAGACGCCTTCCATCTGGAGACCTTCGGGGTATGGGTGGGCATGCTTATTAGGCTTTTGAGACGCTAAGGGCAAGACAACCGGCTATCGGGCCCTCATGCTTCAGCTCAGAGAGCTACTCCTCCTTGGGTTTAGGGAAGGCAGTCTGTCGGTTGAGTTCTTCTTAGAGCCCTTGGAAAATGCAAAGGAAAGACTCCAAGAGTCGGGACGAAGACTGACG
>JAJISG010000260.1 GCA_022848835.1 Thermoplasmatota archaeon
AGGTTGAGGCAGCAGCTAAGGCGAGTGCGATGGGTGGTGGTAGACGAGGTCCACGAGCTGGCTGGGGACGAGAGAGGTGCCCAGCTAGCGGTGGCTCTGGAGAGGCTCCTCCGTCTGACCGAGAGGGAGTTTCAGAGGATAGGCCTATCGGCCACCGTAGGGAGCCCGGAGGAGGTCGCCCGCTTCCTAGGGGGCATTGACCGGGAAGTGGAGGTAGTCGACCTTCGGGCGGTCAAGCCGATGAGGCTTGAAGTGGAGCTTCCTGAGGTTACGAAGGCGGACGAGGATCTGGCTGAGGATCTTAGAGTTCGGCCACAACAGGCGGCCGTCCTTCGGAGGGCTAGGGACCTCTTCGAAGCGCATCGGAGCACCCTCTTCTTCGTCAATACTAGGGACACTGCGGAGTTCCTCTCCTCCCGCTACCAGTTCTGGGATGAGGTCCCGGCAGGAGTGCACCATGGCTCCCTTTCGAAGGAGGTGCGGGTTCAGATGGAGGAGGAATTCAAGGGTGAGAGTCTGAAGGCCCTGATATGCACTTCCTCCCTGGAGCTGGGCATAGATGTGGGATCCGCGGACTTAGTGCTGCAGTACAACTCCCCTCGGGAGGTGACGAGGCTCGTCCAGAGGGTCGGCCGTTCAGGGCACAGGGTGGGAAGACTATCCAAAGGTGTTGTCATAGCCTCAAACGAGGAGGACCTGGCGGAAGCGGCCGTGATATCGAGACGTGGCCTGGATGGTCTCCTGGAGGAGTATAGGGTTCGTAGCTGTCCCCTCAGCGTCCTAGCGAACCAGGTTGTCGGTCACCTTCTGACGGAGGGGAGGGGAGACACTCGCGAATTCTACAACCTAGTGAGGCGGTCATACCCCTTCAGAGACCTCCCCTGGGGGACCTTCGAGGCCGTCCTTCGACAGCTCAGTGATCTACGGGTGATCAGGCTGCGAGAGTCTGCCTTCTACAGAGGCTCCGGTTCCCTACCCTATTTCTACGAGAACATCTCCATGATACCCGACGAGAAGAGTTATCGGGTGCAGGATGTCCCGAGCCGGCGCTACGTGGGGAGACTGGATGAGGCATTCGTAGCTGGCCAGGTCCATCCCGGTTCCAACTTCATCATGAAGGGGCAGACCTGGGAGGTTGTGGACATAGGGGAGGACCTGGTAATGGTGCAGCCGGTGAGGGAGCTGGGTGGCATTCCAAGCTGGGCTGGAGAGCAGATCCCAGTTCCCTACGAGGTTGCTGAGGAGGTGGCGAGCCTTCGCAGGAAGGGAGACCTTGAGGGCTACCCAGTGGATGAGCATGGGAGGCGGGCCTTCCAGGAGTACCTTGAACAGCAGTCACCCAGCCAGATGCCTACGGACGAGATGATCACCGTGGAGGAGGGCCAGGAGATGGTGGTGGTGAATGCCGCCTTCGGCAGTAGGGTCAACGAGACGCTGGGACACCTCCTGTCGGCCCTCCTGTCGACCCGTTTCGGACAGTCGATGGGCCTGAGGACGGATCCCTACCGCGTGCTTCTGAAGGTCCCTAGGGCCGTCAGGGGTGCCGTTGTGGCGGAGCTGCTCAAAACGATAGATCCCGATACGGTGGAGTCTCTGTTGCGTATCTCCCTCAGAAACTCTACCCAGCTCCGGTGGATCTTCATCCAAGTGGCGAAGAAGTTCGGCGCTGTGAAGAGGGGCGTGAACTACAGGGAGGTGAACCTTCCGAAGATCATGAAAGCTTTCGATGAGACGCCCCTCATGGAGGAGGCGGTTGATAAGATGATGTGGGAGCGACTCGACATTCCGCGTACCATGGACGTCCTGAAGGAGATTCAGAATGGCAGAATCGATATCGTCACGGGGCCGCTCTCCCACATTGGCAAGCTTGGAGCTGAGCGGGTCCTGAATCTGCTCCTGCCGCCACATCCAGATTCCCATACCTTGAACCTGCTGAAGAAGAGGCTGGAGGATCAGCAGGTTCTCCTGCTCTGCCTCTCCTGCAAGGTCCTAAGGTCTGAAAAGGTGAGGGACCTAGAGGAGAGGGTGGAATGCCCCTATTGTGAGTCGGTCATGCAGGCCGTCCTGAGGCCATGGGAGAGGGAGATGGCACAGGTTCTAGGGGCGGAGACCCTCGACCCTGAGGGGGAGAGGAGCCTCAGGAAGCTCTACACCAACGCAAGCCTGGTGATGGGCCACGGCAAGAAGGCGGTGATGACGCTTGTGGCCCGCGGGGTGGGCCCCCGCGTAGCAGGAAGGATCCTTCGGCGGTATCACGGTGAGGAGAGGGAGTTCTTGAAGCATGTTCTGGAGGCGGAGGTAAACTACGCAAGGACCAAGAGGTTCTGGGACTGACCCAGGACCTCTACCCTTCGGTCAACGTCTCAACCTCGAAGAGGACGCTCATGCCTCTCAGGGCTGCCTGAACCTTGTCCGCCAGCCAAAGGGCGTCCTCCACCTTGGCATTTCTGTCCCACCTGTACACGAAGTCGTAGTTTCCCGTGGTGGGCTCGAAGCCCAGGGACTGAAGCCTGGTAGCGACCTCAGAGGGCCGGGCGCCCTCGGTGGAGAATGTGACGGTCAGGTAGGTCAGCATGGACACGGAGAGCATTCGTTCTGCAGATTTTAAAGGTTCCGCCGGGCTTGACGAGGACCCAACCACTCTTTCGCCACGACGTAGATCTCTGCACTCCTCGCGGGGGATGCAGGAGGGGTGAAACCCCTGCATGCGGTGAAACACCTTGCGACCCTTCTCCTGAACGCGGCATACATGTCCCCCTGAAACAGCTTGGTCACAAAGTTTCCCTTGGGTTTTAGGACCTTTTCTGCGACCATCAGGGCCGCCTCCGCCAGCTCTATGGATCGGGCGTGGTCAAGGCTGTGGGCACCGCTCAGTCTGGGGGACATATCCGACAGTACGCATTCTGCCTCTCCGGCAATAAGAGCAAGAAGCCTGTCCATGGTCGACTCCTCCCGGAGGTCGCCCTGCAGAAGGCTGACTCCCTCAATGGGCGCAATTCGTACAAGGTCGAGGGCCACGACGCTTCCCCTCGGCCCCACAAGCTCGCGAGAGAGCTGGGCCCATCCTCCGGGAGCTGCTCCCAGGTCGACCACCACATCTCCCGGGTGGATTACCCTGAACCTCTTGTTGATCTGCATCAGCTTGTAGACGGCTCTGCTCCGATAGCCCTCTGCCTTGGCTTTTCGGTAGTAATGATCCCTTTTCCTTGTCTTGATCCAGGCACGGCCCACGCTCAACAAGAGGTGCTCTGCCACCTTAAGCGTTGCGTATCGCAAAGCTTAATCGCCCGCCCCCCACTAGACCGTTCATGAAGCCCAGGAGCTATCGGGAGGCGGGCGTGGACATCTTGAAGGAGGAGCGGTCTATCGCTTCACTGGTCTCCCAGATCCACTACAAGCGCCAGGGCCTGGGTTCTCCTATCGACCTTCCAGGTTTCTTCACTGCCCTCATAGATTTTGGAGAGTGGGCCCTGACCATGAATACTGATGGAGTGGGGACCAAGCTCCTGGTGGCCCAGGTGCTGGGAAAATGGGATACGGTGGGAATCGACTGTGTAGGGATGAATGTGAACGACACCCTCTGTGTCGGCGCCCAACCCCTAGCCATGGTCGACTATTTTGCCGTGGGGGACTACGATGAGGAGGTGGCCATGCAGGTGGGGGTCGGGCTCGACAAGGGCGCAGAGATGGCCGATATCACGATCATAGGCGGAGAGCTGGCGACCATCCCGGAGATTGTGCAAGGCTACGATCTCGTGGGAACCTGTCTTGGATGTGTTCGGAAGAATGGGATCATCGACGGCAAGGAGGTCATACCGGGCCAGGTCGTCATTGGGCTGCGGAGCAGCGGCCTCCACTCCAACGGATACACGCTCGCCAGGAAGCTATTGGAAGCGGAGGAGATCGCGTACGGTGACCGAGTGCCTGGAAGCTCCGAGACCTGGGGTGAGGCGCTCCTCAGACCAATGGAGATATACGTCCGGGAAGTCCTAGATGCACTGAGGTCCTGTCGGGTTGCTGGATTGGCTCACATCACTGGTGGAGGGCTTCGTAACCTCGCCCGGATAAAGGGCGATCTGGGCTTTGAGATTCATGATCCTTTCACCCCTCAACCCATCTTCACGGCGCTCCAGGAGATCGGGGAACTCGATATGAAGGAGATGTACAGCACGTTCAACATGGGCCAGGGTTTCGCTCTCGTGGTGGAGGAAGGGGAGGCGGATCGTGCCTTAGAGATTCTGAGTAGGAAGAGGGAGGCCAAGATCATAGGGAGAGTCGTCAAGGGCCCTGGTGTGAAGATTCCATCCTTCGGGATCTCTCTCTAACACCGGAAGGTCTCAACCAGCACCATGATTGGTCCCTCCTCCAGACCGCTGGGGGATGCAGGTCTCGTTCGATACTAACTCATAAATAGAGCCCTTCCTTAGAACCGCTGGGTTCCCAGAATCCCGGACAGTGGGAGATGTGGTACCTCGGAGATGCCCAGCTGGGTTTGAATCGAACCGTGAATGGCTTCTCGTTTTCGGATGGCGAGACGGGGGCGTAGGTTGACATCCCAAGATCGCGATCGACAGGATGTTTCCAGGTCCCACCGGCGTTGGGAAGAGAACACCTACAGGCAGAGTTCTCACGCTAGAGAGGATGAAGAGGCATTCGAAACCCTTTCCGGAATACCGACAAGAGCATGTTACGCTCCCGACGACCTCTCCTCCTGGGACTATATGAGAAAGTCCGGATTTCCAGGCGAATACCCCTACACGAGGGGGATCCGTGCAACCATGTACCGCGGTCGGCTGTGGACCATGAGGCAGTATGCTGGCTTCGGTACGGCGGAGGAGACCAACGCCCGCTTTAGGTTCCTCCTCTCCCAGGGCCAGACCGGTCTCAGCGTTGCCTTCGACCTCCCCACACAGATAGGATTCGATTCGGACAGCTCAAGGGCCTCCGGTGAGGTGGGTAGGGTAGGTGTCGCCATCGCCTCTGTGGAGGATATGGAGGTTCTTCTCAGGGAGATACCCCTGGATCGCGTAAGCACAAGCATGACGATCAACGCCACTGCGATGATCCTCCTATCCCTGTACGGTCTGGTGGGCGAGAGCCAAGGTGTACATCTGAAATCCCTCCAGGGGACCGTCCAGAACGACATCCTTAAGGAGTACGCCGCCCGGGGCACCTACATCTATCCCATCGAGCCAGCGATGAAGCTGACGACGGACATCGTCGAATGGTGCTCCGGTGAGATGCCCCGCTGGAACACCATTAGCATAAGCGGATATCACATGCGGGAGGCGGGATGCACAGCTGTCCAGGAGGTTGCCTTTACTATGGCGAACGCCATCGCGTACATGGACTACCTCGTGGAAAGGGGGCTCACCGTGGACAGTTTCGCCCCCAGACTCAGTTTCTTCTTCGCGGCTCAGATGGATCTCTTCGAGGAAGTGGCCAAGTTCAGGGCCGCCCGCCGCATGTGGGCGAGAATCATGAAGGAGAGATTCAGCGCCAAAGACCCTCGGTCGTGGCTCATGCGCTTCCACACTCAGACGGCGGGTGTCTCCCTGACTGCACAGCAGCCGGAGAACAACGCGGTCCGTGTGGCCATCCAGGCCCTAGCCGCTATCCTCGGAGGCACCCAGTCTCTGCACACGAATTCCATGGACGAAGCCCTCTCCCTGCCAACGAAGAGATCTGCTCTTCTAGCCCTGAGGACTCAACAGATCTTGGCTCATGAGAGCGGGATTGTCAATACAGTGGATCCTTCTGCTGGATCCTTCTACGTTGAGAGCCTGACTGACGACATAGAGGAGCGGGCGGAGCGGTACATCAGGAGGATCGATCAGCTAGGGGGGGCCTTGAGGGCCCTGGAGAGGGGCTTCATCCAGAGGGAGATTGCGGACGAGGCGTACAGACACCAGAAAGAGGTGGAGACCGGTCAGAGGGTCATCATCGGAGTCAACGAGTTTGTCGAGGAAGCTCCTCCGCCTAATCACATTACGAGGATTGATCCGACACTAGAGGAGAAGCAGGTCAAGCGATTAGGGGAGCTGAAGGTCAGGAGGGACTCACAGGAGGCGGAAGGCAGGTTGACGAGTCTAAAGGAGGCCGCGGATAATGGGGAGAATCTCGTCCCCTACGTCCTGAAGGCCGCGCGTAGCCATGCCACTCTGGGGGAGATAAGCGATGCCCTCAGAGAGGTTTACGGGCTTTTCAGGCCATTGAGGGAGTTCTGAGCGTGCAGGTGAGAAAGCTGGAGCACATAGGCATCGCGGTTGAGAACCTTAAGGAGGCGGTGGCGGCCTACGAGGCTCTAGGACTACGACTCTCTTTGACGGAGGAAATACCGAAAGAGGGGGTAAGGGTTGCGATGTTCCCTGTGGGGAAGACGAGGATCGAGCTCCTGGAGCCGACCTCCGCTGACAGCACGATTGCCAAGTTCCTGCAGAAGAGAGGCGAGGGGATTCACCATCTTGCCTTCGAAGTGGATGACCTGGAAGGCGCATGTGAGGAGTTGAGGTCTGCGGGCCTGAGGCTAGTGTACGAAGCCTCTAAGTCTGGGGAGGGCGGATCCAAGGTCAACTTCATACATCCGTCCTCCACGAAGGGCGTCCTTATCGAGCTCAGAGAGGCCTCTGG
>JAJISG010000261.1 GCA_022848835.1 Thermoplasmatota archaeon
ACTGGGAAAACCGACCAGGGCCACCGTGGCATCACCCGACTTCTCTATGTCGGCGGTTACCCTTCCCCCCTTCGGCCTCGCTGCGGCCTCCTTCAGTCTTGCCAACCTCGCCTTTAGCTTCCCGATGTGTTTCTGGGTGGCCTTGTTATAGGGGGTTCGACGGATCTCGTCCTCAATCTCCCTTATCCTCTCCTCCATGGAGGGCAACGGCCCTTCAAGGAGTATCTACCAGAAAATCATTTACGCTATTCACAGCCCGTTTTGTCCTTGAGTCTCCGTCCCCTCGTGAACGAATCCACTCCCTTAGCACTACGGGACTATGATCGTGCCAGCCTCCCCCATCAGGGCCATCTCCAAGTGCTCGAGATCTGTAATGATGGCTCGAGAACCACTGGCTCTGAGAAAGTCGATGGCCGCCTGTACCTTCGGCCCCATGCTACCAGGAGGAAACTGCCCCTCCTCAAGGTGAGCCATTGCCTGTTTCACGTTCAACCTGCTGAGGGCCCGCTCCCTCTCCGTTCCATGGTCCAGATATACACACGGGACGTCCGTTATCATGATGAGCACCTCTGCCCCGATCTTGGAGGCGAGCAGGCTCGAGGTCAGGTCCTTGTCGATAACTGCTTCCACACCTCTTAGGCCCTCGGGTCCACGAACGACAGGAATTCCCCCTCCGCCAGCGGCTATCAGGATGGCGTCGTCCCTTTCCAGCATACGCCGAAGGAACCCGGCGCCCACAATCTCCAGGGGTGTTGGGGAGGGGACCACACGTCTGAAACCTCCCCTGGTGTCCTTGACCATCTCCCATCCCTGGGCCCGGAGCTCCCTGGTCCTGTCCTGTGGGTAGAGGGGCCCGATGGGCTTCGAAGGCCGTTTGAATGCTGGGTCCAGGGGATCGACTATCACGAGCGTGATTATGGGGACGACGTCCGCCTTCCGTCTGCGTCGTCTGAGCTCCTCCTGTAAGGCGAGCTGGAGTGCATAGCCGACCTGGGCCTGGGACTGGGCGACGCAGACGTCCAGCGGGTTCTGTGGGACGACATCCGAGGCACGTTCGTTCTGCATCAGGATGGCGCCAACCTGGGGGCCGTTTCCGTGAGTCAGGACTATCCTATACCCAAGGTTTCCCAGGTGCAGGATACAGGATGCCATCCCCTCCGCTGCAGAGACCTGCCCCTCCCATGTGAGGGGGTCCTGCGGAGGAGCGATGACGTTGCCTCCAATGGCCAACACAGCGAGTTTCATACAATCACCAGCAGCTCAATCATAGCAGCAGGGTGATAAAACTTGGCGTCTACGTCCATGTCAGGGGAGGTTTTATGCGATACCGCTGGATTCCCTTGTCGTGCCCCTTCCCCCGCAGTTGGCGGCCCTGCTGGAGCCCCGCAGGAGGCCCTTCATCTACATCCCCGCAGCGACGGGTCTGAGCTTTCTGGCCCTCGTGGCCATCCCCCTTTTCTCGATTCTCATCGCAGTCTTCTTCATGTTCGCGATCCCGTACTGGATGGGGGAAAAGAGGCCCAGAAATCTGGTTCTCGCGGCCCTGGTCATGCTGCTGGCCACAGTCATCGTCCTCACCTCATTCTTCACCTGGGACCTCTATCGACCCCAAGTACCCGAGCAGCGCAGCGACGGTGATATACTGAGCGCGGGCACCGTGAATCCGGTCCATGGCGACGCGGACACCACCTTCACTTTCACGGTCCTCTACACCAGCTCGGACCCTCCTTCTGAGGCTCCCAGGGTCAACATCACCTCCACCTTTTCAACCGGTACGGTCGTGAACGAGACCATGGAGCTGGACGACCCCTCCAGTCTGAGCTATGAGGAGGGGGTCCTCTACACCTTCTCCACAAAACTGAACAGCGACGCCCACTACTTCCGCTTCGCCGTCCTGCTTGCGGACGATACATGGGTAGTCTCCTCAGATGCCTCGAGTCCGGCCCCGCGCTCCCGGGGTCCTGTAAACATGCCCGCCACGACCTTCTTTGGCAACGTCGCCTTCGGCCTGATTTCCTTCACCTACCTCCTCATTGGAATCCCCCTGTTCCTAGTGATAGGTATCTACGCTTGGAGAAGAAGGCGGAAGGCTCCGAGCTAGGCGGCCTCGACTCGGCGTTTGTACTCAAGCTGTGGGGAGGAGTGGATCTTCGATCAGGACAGGTGTCCTAACTGCGGCTTCCAGGAATGACCAGTGTCAGTTTCAGCCATCCCCCCCATGGGCCTTTATATTGCCCGCAGTGACCGATGTAGACTGCCGATGCCTTCAGAAGATTTAATAAGAGGAACCCTTGATACGGCCCTTCAGGATGGGATGGGATGGGCTCAATAGCCATTGCCGAACAGCTGGCTAGAAAGCAAAGGGAGATTTCCGTCTCGGAGTTCTTCGAGCGTAACAAACACATCCTTGGCTTCGACTCCCCGACGAGGGCTCTGCTCACGTCGGTAAAGGAGGCTGTGGACAACGCCTTGGATGCCTGTCAGGATTACGGAGTCCTTCCCAATATTCTGGTTCAACTCGAGAGAGTGGATGCGGACGAGTACAGGCTGGTGGTGGAGGATAACGGTCCCGGAATAGTCAAACGGCAGGTCTCGAAGGTCTTCGGGAAGCTCCTCTACGGTTCTCGCTTTCACACCTGGTCCCAGACGAGGGGGCAGCAGGGTCTGGGCATCTCGGGGGCCATCCTGTATGGCCAGACCACCACAGGGAGGCCAGCCATCATCCACTCCAAGACGTCCCAGGACGACGTGGCTTACAGGATCGAGCTTCTCATCGACACCAAGAAGAACAGACCCCAGATCGTGAGACGGGAGTTCAAGGTCTGGGAGAAGCCCAGCGGGACGAGGGTGGAGATATACTTGCAGGGGAGGTACGTCCACGGAAAGCAGTCCGTTATGGAATACCTGAGGGCCACCGCCATTGTCAACCCCCATGCCCGTATCTCCTTCCTCTCTCCGGATGGCCAGAGGGTGGTCTTTGAGAGGGCATCTACGGAACTCCCCAGGCCTCCAGTGGAGGTGAAGCCCCATCCACATGGTGTGGAGCTGGGCATCCTCCTCAGGATGGCGAAGGAGACCGACTCCAGGAAACTCACCTCCTTCCTCAAGACTGAATTCAGCCGCATCAGCTCCCGGGTGGCCAGGTCGATATGCAGACACGCCGACATCCCTGAGGCCCTTCGACCCAGGTCCCTCAAACTGCAGGACGGAAAGAGGATCCTGGAGGCCTTCAGAGAGGTCAAGATCATGGGACCACCCACGGACTGCCTATCCCCTATCGGGGAGCTGTTGATACGGAAGGGTCTGAGAAACGTGGTGGGCCGACTCCGTCCGGAATTCTACTGTCCACCCATCACCCGGCCCCCCTCGGTATACGAGGGACACCCGTTCCAGGTGGAGGTGGGCATCGTCTACGGTGGCGATCTGCCCGCGAACCAGCCCGTGGAGATACTCAGATACGCCAATAGAGTACCTCTCCTCTACCAACAGGGGGCATGCGCCTGTACCCGGGCGGTGGAGGGGGTGGACTGGAGGCGGTACGGGGTAGAGCAGCGGGGAGGGAATGGCATACCCCACGGCCCCGCTATCGTCCTGATTCACGTGTGCTCCACCAGGGTACCCTTCACCTCGGAGTCCAAGGAGGCCATCTCCCCAATACCGGAGCTCGTCTCTGAGATTACCCTTGCACTGAGGGAGTGCGGTCGACGGCTCAAGTCACACATGAACAAGAGGGCAAAGAGGGCCAAGACGGAGGAGAAGTTTGAGATTGTGAGGGTTCTCCTGCCGCGGATGGCCGAGAAAAGCGCCGCAATCGTGGGCCGTCCCGTCCCCGACATCTCCAGGATCATAACCAAGATCATGAACGTCGTCTGGATTCACGAGCGGGTGGTCTATGAGAAGCGCCGCCACAGGACGACGATCGAGGTCTACAACTACACCCCCACGAGCAAGAGGTTTACGCTCCATGCCATCGTTCCCCTGGAGGCTCTCGACAGCTCGAGTCTGAGCCCCAAGCCCTCTGAGATAAAGCCGGATGGCAGGATTGCCTGGAGACTGCCCCGCATCTCCGCCACGGGTAGCACCGCAATCACCTATGATCTGCAGGGCCTGGAGAAGGGAGATTACTCGGAAGTGGAGCTCTACGTCAGCGGCATCAGCTCAGCCCAAGTGGTAGGGGCAGATTCACTGCCGGGTGACTGGGACCTGGGAGTCGAGGAGTTCCAGGAGGAGGAGCTGATGATCGATTACGATGCCCCAGGGGAGGTGATAGAGGTTGACTAGGTCGTCTCAGCAGGCCCGCCAGCAGCAGGCGGTCAGCTCCCTCTATCGATTGGCTGAAAGGGTCTACGAACAGGTGGAGAAGGGCCAGATACCCGAGATGGCCATACCCCTCAGGACGAAAGCGAATATCAGATTCGATGACAAGAAGGGGGTCTGGAAGTATGGTAAGTCGATGGGGGTACGGACGGCCAAAAAGCTCAGAGGTGCCAAGATGCTTCTCCGCACCCTCTACGTCCTGGATTTCTTGAAGGACATGATTGAGAATAACAGGTCCTCCACCCTCCGGGAGCTCTACTACATCTCCGAGGGCTGGGATATCGCCAAGTTCACGAGTCAGGACGAGAGCAACCTCTTGGCTGAGGACCTGGAGATCCTCACAGGGAGCCTGCGCGAGGACTTCAGGCTGAGGCCAGAGGAGGATGGCGCCCGTGTCATTGGAGATCTCACCCTGGAGGAGGTCAATCGCAGGGGAGAGCCTAAGCGGCTCAACTGCAAGGACGACGTAGGGGATTCGGGATACGGAATCCCCTTTAATGTAGAGGTGGAGAAGCTCAAGTTGGTCGGGTGTGATGCCGATTTCGTCCTGGCCATCGAGACTGGTGGTATGTTCGACCGCTTGGTGGAGAACCGCTTCGATGAGGAGGCCCGTGCCATCCTGGTTCACGTCAAGGGACAACCGGCGCGTGCCACCCGGAGGTTCTTGAAGAGGCTGAACGAGGACCTAGGCCTAGACTGCATCGTCTTCTGCGATGCCGATCCTTGGTCCTTCAGGATCTTCGCCTCCA
>JAJISG010000262.1 GCA_022848835.1 Thermoplasmatota archaeon
ACGTAGTGCTTCATGATCGGATGCACAACGCCCGACTTGGGATCAAAGACGGATCTGGATAGTCTAACCAGTCTGAGCTCGTCCGCCTCTCTCTCAAGCCACGACCTGTGGCCCGGTTGGATGGCCAATCTGTTCCAGAATTCGAATATGAGAAGACCTCCCTCGGTCAACTTCTCCGCAAAGCCCTTCAGAACTCCTGGCGCCCCCAACCTGGGAATGTAGCCAAAGGCACCGAACATGGAGATGATGGCATCGGAACGTTCCTTCAGGTCCAGTTTCCCCATGTCACCAACTACGAAACGAGGACCTCCTTCCGAGAGTGTAACCTTCTCTTGGGCCAAGCGGATGAAGTCCTCAGAGAGGTCCATTCCGAGTACGTCGTACCCCCTGGAGCTTAGAATAATCGCATGGTTTCCTGTCCCACACCCCAGGTCCAAGACTCGCTTCACCTTTCGGGCGGCGCATTGCCTGAAGAGGTCCTCCAGAAGATTGCACTCCTCTTCGTAGTCCACAATGCTCTCATAGATCAGATCGTAATATGCTGCCGACTTGGCGTAAGACCGCAACTTCAATCCCCGCTGGCCTCTTGGAGACGCCCCAAGACGAAGGCCCGGTCGAGGACGACCAACAGCGGCGCAGCTCTCGGTCCAGAGGACTTCCCTAGGAAGACCGTGTAGAGGGTAGTAAAGAACCTCTTGGTCGAGAGGGGAAGTTCTCCACTCCCTGTGAGTTCAACCATAACCTGCTTGATGCTCTCCTCCGTCCAAGGCCCCTCAGACAGACGTTGGGAGAGCATGGAGAGGCCTCGCCTCTCCTCTTCATCGAGCTGTCCACGAATATCGTCAGGGAGGCTTTCCAACAGGTTCACCCTAATATCCTCCGGCCCGTACCTCTGGACCCATACGAGGGACTGCTCCAATCTCCTTTCCATCCTCTCTCTTTCGTTCCCCTTCAGAGCCCGTCGGAGCAGACCAGTGTCTCGCAGCCTTCGAACAGACCACTCCAGCAGCCCCTCCCCAGGAGCGACCTGTGATAAGAGCGAGGCATGTCTATAGGACAGCTGGTAAGGCATCTCCTCCGATGGGGGGCCCAGCTGAGCGATGCCATAGGCCCGGCCCCTCTCCTCCTGCCGTTTCTCATAGAAAGAGATCTCAGCTTGGTCGTACTGCTGGTGATATGCGTCCACCCTACCGAGGTCTAGGGAGACCCTCCTCTTCAAAGGGGCACTTGCGAAGAGGAACCTCAGGATCTCCGGCTCCGCCACTTCAAGCCACTCCCTGGGTCCAAAGCCGATGAAATCAGAACTGTCCATGTCTCCCAAGTCCCGCCCCTCCTCCGCGAAGCCGACCCACTCATAGGGTATGCCGAAAGGAGGTACGATCTTGAGTATGGTCTCAGCGATGACCTGACAACTCTCCCGCGACCCACCTGGGGCGGCGTGATCCTTTCCAAAGGGCTCCACGTCCACTTGAAGGACCTTCCAGAGAGCTGGCCACTCAAGCCTCCAGTTCAGCTTCCCCAGATCCAAGGCCGATAGCCCACGGTGTCCACATGTGCATTCATACTGGAGTTCGTTACCCCCAATGAGCGCCTTAGCCTCTCCTATCTTCTTGCAGTTCGCACAGAGTGGCTCGAAGGGAATCCACCCCCTTGGATACGGGTTCCTGGGCCTGTACCTGTTGAGAACCTGTCTGACCTCTTCTGCCCGAGAAACGAGGTCAAGCACGAGATTCCTCATCTCCTGGCGCTCGTACATCTCTGAAGTTGTCGTTACCTGAACGCCGGGGGCGAATTGCTCCATGGATTCGGCAAATTCCACCCAGAAGTGTTCCACCCAGTCCTCATGGCACCCGTTTGGGTCTGGAACGTCGATGAGTCGCCAGCCCACATATGCCCTGCCCTTCCCTCCTGGGAACTGGGCTATCTGCTTCCGGCTTCCCTTCCAACGGTCCTGCGTATAGAGGACGAGATGCTGTAACACTTCCCGACCCTCTGCCCTGAGATGGGACGCGATAAAGTGATTGAGTATGATCTCGCCTCGGAGCCTCCCTACGTGCTGTAGCCCGGAAACCGACAGGCCGGCGTTACAGACGACCCGGCCCTCGGAGGGAAGGAAGGCGTCTATGGAGCGGGCCAACTCATCGAACCAATGCATTCGATATCACATTATTCCCCTGGCCCTCACCAGGGCCCTCAGGGGTACGCCATCCACATCGTCTCTGTCCGTCTTGTTCACAAAGACAACGGCCAGGACCACCTGTCCGCCCGCCTCCTGCGTCTCCTTGATGGCCCCTCGGATGGTCTCCCCAGTGCTTATCACATCGTCGATGATGATCACGTCCTTTCCATCAACGCCGGCATAGTTGCTGCTGAAGGCACCTCCTTTGGGCCTATCATGGGCAGGCCTGTAGACCACCAGTTCCATCCCCATGTCCTCGGAAATGAGGGTAGCATAGGGGATGCCGTTGATGGCGATCCCCAGGACAGCGGTCGCCTTTAGGTCCCGCTTCTCAGTCTCCTCCAAGATGACATCGGTGAGGGCGGCCGATATGAACCCAATGCGGTTCCCGTATACACCCACGGACCTCCAACCGATCTTGATGTCTCTGGGTGGCGCTTCCCCCTTCACACCCCGAGTAAGCAGCCAGGTGACCGTCTCCGGTGACAAATGGAGCTCATCTCCGATCTCCTTCTCGCTGAGCCCCTTCTCCTTATACTCCATGGCCCTGCGGACCAGCGCGTCGATGCTCTTCATCCATGCACCACGGGTCCTAACCTATACATTGATATTAAACTTGGGCCCTGCTCCGACTCATGCAGCCAGAACCCCACCTCCTCGCTCCTTTGCCGAGGGGGCAGCACGCTCTTCAGAGTAGTAGAGTCCCTCAAGGACATTCAGCAGCCTCCGGGCGGAGGACCTTCCTAGAGGGTGCGCTTTTTGCAGCCTCTGCGAGATTGGAGGGAAAGAAGGCTTGAAAGGCCCCGTTATGGTTGTGGATTACATTGCTCGATGGCCAATCATGTATGAGGAGGAGGAGAGACGCATTCTCCGAGCCATCGGTCCCTACGTCCTAGCGATTGAGCATGTTGGGAGCACCGCGGTCCCTGGATTAGGAGCGAAGCCGATCATCGACATTTTGGCGGCCGTACACCGCCTCAAAGATGCTGAGAGCTGCATCGGGCCCCTGGAAGGTCTCGGCTACGAATATGTTCCTGAATATGAGGACTTGATTCCCGAGAGGCGCTATTTTCACAAGGGACCCCAAGAGGCGCGCACCCACCACCTGCACATGGTGGAGATGACGAGCGATTTCTGGGAAAAGCACCTGCTCTTCCGCGACTTCCTACGAACCAATCCCAAGGTGGCCCAGGAGTACTTTGAGTTGAAGAGGGAACTCGCTGCCCGATATCGGACCGATCGCGATGCGTATACGGATGCCAAGACATCCTTCATCGAATCTGTCATTGCGAGGGCCCGTACCTCTCAGGAAGAACGGACGACAACCGGCTGACGGACTGGCGATTCACCACGCTCGCACATCGATATGCACGGTCAGAAAACTCGTGGGGCGTTGCGACTGGTATCTTGAGATACGGTTCTCTCTGCTCCCACAGCGACTCTAGGGAGGCTTACTCGGTTCAGCAGAACGCTGCTGAGATCCTCAGTAAAGATCCTCGACCCCTTCCTCCAACTTGGCTATCTTGTCCTCTACTGCCCTGCGCAGAAGGAAGAAGGGTATGGAGCCTGCGTAGAGGATCGTGTCGTGGAAGAGACCGAGAGAGAAGCCGTCTCCCATCCTCTTCTCGACCTCATCTCTGAGTTCCTTGATTAGGTGCTTCCCAATGAGGTAGCTCAGCTGATATGTCGGGTACTGGGTGTACCGCTTCACCTCGGCAACGGCAGAGGCCTTCTCCATACCAGCCTCCCTCACCAGCATCTCCACCGCTTCATCAAAGGTCATCCTGCCACAGTGCAGATCCACATCGATGATGATGCGACAGGCCCTCCATATGAGGTCCTGGAGCTGGACAAATCGCACATCAGGGGAGGTGCTGAAACCCATCTCCTGCATCATGTCCTCACAATAGTGGGCCCAGCCCTCTACCATCTCCGCTGCGGCCACGCCCATACTGAGCTGCCTTACGATGGAGGGGTTCAGATTAGCTGACGAGAGTTGCAGGTGGTGCCCGGGGTAGCCCTCATGGACAGCCGTATTCCTTATTGAGGCGTAGTTGTGCTCCTTCAGCAGCTCTTCACCGTTCGTGGGCGGCGTGACGATGTACACGCCTTCCTGAACCTTGTCATATCTGGCCGGCGGGAAGTATGCGGCAAAGGGCAGCACTGCCCTCAGGAATGTGGGCGTCTCGGTAACCCGCAATCTTTCTCGGGGCGGAAGAGTGGCCAGGCGCTTATCCACAATGAAGCTGCGGGATTCCTGGATCGCCTTCCTTACGGCTTCCAGGACGCCGTCGAAGTCCGCTGGGTGATTGGACCTGATTCTATCCTTCGTCTCCTCCACGGAAGCCGCAGGGTCGATGGATTCTGCAATCTGAGAGAGCGCCTCCTTGGATTCCTGGAGGTATCGAACCCCCAGCGCTCGAATCTCATCGACCTCATAACCAAGGCGCCTGAGCTGGACCAGCTTACTGAATCTCTCTTCTCCCAGAATGCAGTTCTCCGAGGCATCAGGCAGGACCTCTTCCTGGAGCCACTTCCCGTAATCCTCCAGGGCGTTCAGAGCCTCTTTCTTTGCCTTCTTGAGACTCTCCAGATTCTCCCTTGGAACCTTGTTCTCCACGGTATGTACAATCAGCTCCAAGAAAGGCGGGAATCTCTGAGCTGATTCGAGGGCCATCTCACTCCACAGCCTTACAGGGCGGACAATTCTGGTCCGACCTTCCTCCAGGTAGCGAGGTGTACCCTCCAGCCTTCCCGTGATGCTCTCCACCCTAGTCTCCAGGGGTGCGAACTCCCTCGTGAAGAGGGGAAAGAGTCCTTCGCCTACGCCTTCTGCACCGCCCGGATCGGATTCCCACAATCTCATCTCCTCCAGTTGGAACAACTCGATGTCGAACAAGTAGAGGGCTAGGTTGAGGTCTAGAGGACGACCTCCGCTGAGATCCTTGGGATCGAAGGCCTCGAACTCTTTCTTGAACTCCCTGATGATCTGCGTCTCCTCCAAGACGAACTGCTTCGAGTTCTCCTCGAGAAGGTGATCGTAATCGTGAATACCCAGGAAAGTCGCTAGGACTGGATGCCTCTCAATAAGGACGTTGAACATATCCTGAGCTGTTCTGTCAAAATCCTCATCAGACATGGGGTACCTCACTGCCACGATAGCCATAAGGTTATCGGGATGCTGTTACATCGGTACTCTACGTCCTGCCCTATCTCGGCGATAATGGCCGAAGTCCCTTAGCCCCACAAGCTGCTCGCCTTTGAAGATGGGGCCATCGCGGCAAACCAGATAGTGGTCCAGAGAGCAGGAGCCACAGAGGCCTATACCACACCTCATGAACCTCTCCATCGACACCTGTATTTCGACATCCCGTTGTCGGCATATCCCTTCCAGAGTCTGAAGCATCTTCTCAGGCCCGCATGCGAGAACCCCGTCGAACCTCCTGTCCTCCATCAACTTGAGGGCTAGATCGGACACGACACCGTGGTACCCGACAGAGCCGTCGTCCGTCGCAATGAATACCTCCCCGTATTTCCTCGATCGCTCCAGAAGGATCAGATCCTCCTTCGTCTTTGCCCCGAAGACTGTGACGACCTTCTTTCCGGCCTCGGCAAGTGCCTCACTTGCAGCAATCACGGAGGCAATCCCCGTGCCCCCTGCCGCCACAAGATAGTGCTCCTGGGACAGGTCGAAGGAGTTTCCATAGGGGCCACGGACCCCGATACGATCTCCCTCCTTGAACTTGTGAAGGGCCTCAGTGGAGCTCCCGACGTTCTTTGCTGTGATGGCCTTCACGGGCCCGAGCTGCGACAGAGCCATCGGGACCTCCTCCACACCCGGAATCCAGACCATGATGAACTGGCCGGGTCTGACTGGAAACTCCTCCCGGAAAGAGAAGCTCTTCGTGTGTGAGGCCTCTTCCATCACCTTATCCAGGATGACGCTGTGGAGCCTACTCGTGGGCAATACCCACCATCTCCTCCAACCGACGGTAGCCGTGCTCCTCCATGAACGCCTCTATCTCCCGGCAGACAGCCTCGAAGACCTCCAGGCCGCGATAGTGAATTCCGCTGCCGATCTGAACGGCTCGGGCACCGGCCATGATGTACTCTACCGCGTCCAATCCATTAGCCACTCCACCGACTCCCACCAGGGGGATATCCACTGCCTCGTAGATCTGATAGACGCAACGGACACCTACGGGCTTTATCGCCGGACCACTCAGACCTCCCATCGTTTGGCCGAGGACCGGCTTCGCCACCTCAGGCAGTATGCTCATGGCCTTCACGGTGTTGATGGCGATAATCCCATCTCCCCCCGCCTCCTCCGCAGCCTGGGCCAGGAGGGCGATATCCCTCACATTGGGAGACAGCTTCACGAAGACCGGGACCTTGACTGCACTCTTCACCTCGGCGGTCACCTGGGAGATGAGGTCGGCATCCCCAGCAATCTCCTCCAGGCCCTCGGCATGTGGACAGCTGAGGTTCAGCTCCAGCGCTTGGACGCCGTAGACTTCCATGGTTCTGGCCAAGGGGCCGTAGAACTCGACATCCTCGGCGAAGACAGAGCCGATGACAGGCACATCGCCCTGGAGGGCCACCTCCACCTCAGCACGGTAGTTGTCGATCCCAGGGTTCGCAAGGCCGATACCGTTGAGTAAGCCGTGTTCCAACTCAACCAGAGAGGGGCTAGGGTTGCCCTCCCGCGGTTCTCGGCCTATGGACTTCGTCACCACGGCTCCGGCGCCGCTCCTAGCTACCCGCAGGAGGGAGTCGCCGCTATCCCCCAGAATCCCGGAGGCTAGCATGGTTGGATTCTGAAGCTTCAACCTCCCCACGGTGGTAGAGATCTCCACCATCCGCCGCGTTAAAGCAGACCTCCCTTAAAGGCTTTGTCGGGAGGCCCGGCGCCCCTCCGAGAAAGCTTAACTGGATTCAACGGATACACACCCTGGATGCTCCTCCGGGATCTGGACATTGATGATGGCATAGCCGAAATCTTGGAAGCCAAGTCCATCAAGGAGCTCTACCCTCCTCAGGAGGAAGCCATCGGTCCCGCCCTTGCGGGGGAGAATCTGGTCCTCGCCATACCCACGGCCAGCGGTAAGAGCCTGGTTGCCTACCTGGCCATCCTCAAATCCGTCCTGAAGGGGGGCAAGGCCCTCTACATCGTCCCCTTGAGGTCCCTGGCCGTGGAGAAGTACGAGGACCTGAAGGAGTTCGAGCAGCTGGGGGTCCGCGTGGCTCTCTCGATGGGGGACTACGACTCGTCGGAGCCCACGCTCCAGAGCTACGACGTCATCATAGCCACATCGGAGAAGGCGGACTCACTACTGAGGCACAGGTCCCACTGGCTCAAGCAGCTCTCGGTGGTGGTCGCGGATGAGATACACCTCATCAACGATCCAGGCCGGGGGCCGACCCTGGAGGTGACCTTGGCCAAGCTCCGGCAGGTAAACCCCAGCGCCCAGGTCATCGCCCTCTCCGCCACGATCGCGAATTCGGAGGAGCTCTCCGACTGGTTGCAAGCTCGCCACATAGCCAGCGAGTGGAGACCTGTACCCTTGAAGGAGGGTGTCTACTTTGACGGCACCATCACCTTCGCCGACCTCTCCTCCCGGGTCCTGTCTCATGAAGGGGATGACATCGCCTCCCTAGTGAGGGATACCCTGAGGGAGGGAGGCCAGTGTCTCATCTTCGTGAACACCCGCAGGTCCACGGAGACCCTAGCGAGGAAGCTGTTGCCCGCCGCCAGGCCCTACCTTACGGAGGAGGAGGTGAGGGTTCTCTCAAAGGCCTCGGAAGTGATGATCGGTCGCCAGGAGGAGCCTACCTCCATCGCTAGCCGGTTGGCGCGCGCCATCAAAGGGGGGACCTCCTTCCACAACGCGGGACTCACCAACCAGCAGAGGAAGGTGGTAGAGGACCTCTTCCGGCAAGGGCACTTGAAGTGCATCGCCGCCACACCCACCCTCGCTTCAGGAATCAACCTCCCCGCCCGGAGAGTGATCATCCGCGATACCCGCCGGTACGACCCCAACTACGGCTTCGACTACATCCCGGTCC
>JAJISG010000263.1 GCA_022848835.1 Thermoplasmatota archaeon
CAAGGAGCTCGATAAGAGACGCAAAAGGCTAAAGCCGCACAAGCCGAAGGTAGAGGGGGGTTGGCTCTCGAGGTACGCGAAAGCGGTCACAAGCGCCAATACGGGGGCAGTCTTAAAGGCGTAAAAGAGGTTGGTATGGCAGGTCCGCATGTAGACCTGTATGAGGGTGGAGAGGCCCTACTTGCGGTGAGATTGGACAGGATCGGTACCTTGCGGGAGTTTACGCGCAAGGATGGTAGCCAGGGGCGCGTCGTAAATCTCATGGTCTCCGATGCCTCGGGCAACTGCCGATTGGTACTCTGGGATGAGGAGGTGGAGATGGTGACCGCAGGGCGGGTAGAGGTGGGTTCGCCTCTCAGGGTCATCGACGGCTACGTGCGTCGAGGGCGGTACGGCATCGAAGTATCCAGCGGTAAGTGGGGGGTCATCCTTCCCCAGGAGCCTTGATGACGCTCTGAGTTCTCATTCTGATTGCGGGAATCGATTCCAAAGACTGATTTTCATTGACGATTTACGGACCGTCACGTTAAATAGGGGTCATCCCAGAACAGTCTCTGCAGGAGACTGAGAGGGACAGGCATGCGCTACCTGAGTATCCTTGGAATGCCGGAAATCAGGAGGCTGATTCTGGCGAGCTTTGTCAAGGCGAGAACCGCCCTTCAGCTCGCCGATCTGACCGGGATACCAATCGCCAAGTGCTACCGCTTGATCTGGAGGCTACGAGCCGCAGGTTTGATGGCTGTTGAGGCGGTTTTTGTCAGCCCCAACGGTAGGGCTAAACTGCTCTTCCGCTCGAGGCTTCCCGGCCTGGAACTCTTCCTAAGGGACAACCAGCTTATGGGGAGGATCCATAGCTCCCCTCTCCTGGGGCCTTCTGAGGGCGGCTGATATCAGAGTGGATTTCCACAATCAGTAATCAAAGCATATAATCTGCCCGGACTGCTTAAATACGCCGGGAGGGGCTGCGATGGTTGGACGGAGGACTACCGTAGATGGACCCGTTGGAAGCATCGCGCCTGATAACAGACGAATATTCGGCCAAGATACTGGTGGCTACCTTCAAGAAGCCCAAGAGTGCCATTGAGTTGAGCCGGGAGTACGGCATCCCTATCGCTGCCTGCTACCGACGCATTCACGTTCTGGAGAAAGCCGGTGTGTTGAGCTGTGTCGAGAGGGCGCTGACCCAGAAGGGGAAGCGCATCAGCCTCTACATGTCCCAGCTGAGGAACGCCTACATCTTCTTCGAGAACGGCAAGCTAAGGGTGAGGTTCCAGCTAGCCTCGGGCGTCACCCAGGACTTCGGAGGAGATTGGCAGGCCATCGAGACGGAAAAGGAACGATAACCCCTCCTCCACAACCCAAGGCAGGCCCAATCCTTTTGGGCCTGCCACCCCCTCTAACCCACCTGAACTTCGACGTTTCAACCCCTTAGCGGACCTCTTTCCTTCAAAAAGTTCTTTATCCCTCGGAACCTCTCCAACGCGGTAGGAATGGATTTCAGAGGAACGGACCTAATCTCCATCGCGGATCTCTCCAAAGAGGCCATCTACGAGGTTCTAGACGTTGCCAGGGAGATGACTCCTATCGCCCGGGGGGAGATGATGGATGAGAGGCTCAAGGGAAAGGTCCTGGCCACCCTGTTCTTCGAACCAAGCACCAGGACACGTCTGTCCTTCGAGAGTGCCACGCAGCGCCTCGGAGGCAGGGTGCTGAGCTTCGGAATGCCAGAGGCGACGTCCATCACCAAAGGGGAGACCCTGGCGGACACGGTGAGGATGGTGGAGGCGTACTCCGACATCCTAGTCCTCAGGCACCCACAGGAGGGTGCAGCCAGGCTTGCGGCGGAGTTCTCGGAGAAACCGGTAATCAATGCGGGGGACGGGGCGGGACAGCACCCCACCCAGACCCTGCTAGACCTCTTCACCATTTGGGATGAGAAGGAGGTCATAGAGGGGATCAGGGTGGTCCTCTTGGGAGACCTGAAGTACGGCAGGACAGTCCACTCTTTGGCCTACGCCCTGGCTCTCCTCGGAGCCGAGCTCACCCTGGTAGCTCCTCCAACCCTACAGATGCCCAGGGAGATCGTGGACTTAGTGCGGGAGCTGGGAAGGGAACCCAAGCAGGTTGAGGATCCGAGGGAGGCCATCAAGGATGCCGACGTGCTCTACGTCACCAGGATCCAGAAGGAGAGGTTTCCCGACCCCCAGGAGTACCTCAAGGTGGCCGGATCCTACAGGATCGACCTCCCCCTCCTCCGGGACGGTAGGAAGGACCTCATCATAATGCATCCGCTTCCCAGGGTGAAGGAGATAGCCCCAGAGGTGGACAGGACGCCCCACGCCCTCTACTTCAGACAGGCTTTCAATGGTGTGCCGGTTAGGATGGCTCTTCTGAGCCTGATCCTGGGGGCCTAGGATGAAGGAGCTGAAGGTCACTCCCATCAAGAATGGCACGGTCATAGATCACATCACCACTGGCATGGCGCTAAAGGTACTCAAGATTCTGGGCATCGGGGAGAACATCGCCTCTACAGTGAGTGTAGTTATCCATGTGCCAAGCGCGAAGAAGAGTTGGAAGGACATCCTCAAGGTGGAGGATAGGGAGCTGAGTCCCAGGGAAGTGGACAAGATCGCCCTGATAGCCCCTGATGCCACTATCAACATTATCAGGAACTACAGCGTGGCTGAGAAGTACAGAGTTCAGGTTCCCGATGTGGCGAGGGCCATCCTGCAGTGTGCGAATCCCAGTTGCATCACCAACAGCGATGAGCCTCTGGAAACAGAGTTTCTAGTGAAGTCCAAGGACCCTCTGAGGGTTCGATGCAAGTACTGCGAGAGGGAGCTGGAGGACATTGCTTCTAATCTGCTCTAGGTCGAGCCGGGTTGATAGCTTATGGGCATTCGGGAGGATGTCGTCGCTGCTGTGAATGCGAGAGACGCGGCCAGGACGCAGGAGCTGCTGGACAGGGATCCTAGCGTCATCGGCGTGAAAACCGAGGAGGGGAGTCTCGTCCTAACTGCCGCCTACTGCGGTGCTGGTGAGGTGCGAGAACTCCTTCTGGGCAGGCTCCCGGACCTGAACATCTTTGAGGCGGCTGCGGTAGGCAAGGTCGATCGATTTGTGAAGATCCTGGAGTCAGATCCAGGTATGGCCAATTCCGTTAACGACAGTGCCTGTACACCTTTGGGGCTGTCAGCGTTCTTCGGTCACAAGTACGTGGCTCGGTCCCTCTGGTTGAGAGAGGAACGGAGATCGATCGCATACAGGAGAGCGTGAATGCCAACACGGCCCTGGACGTGGCGGTGGCCGCAAACCGTGTTGAAGTCGCGGAGTTTCTCCTGATCGAGGGAACCAGGGTAAACACTCAGTCGAGCGGGGGTTACACACCGCTTCATAAGGCAGCATTCAATGGCAATCAGGAGATTGTGCGCCTCCTGGCTAAGGGATCGGAGGTCGGTCTGAAGAGCGATGACGGTAAGACCCCCCTCACCCTAGCGATAGAGAGGGGTCACGCTGACCTGGCTGGTATACTCAGAAGGGAGGACCCGGTACGCTAGAGTCACCCAGAGGCCAATACCTGCATCCCGGGGTTGTCTTCCCGTAGAGGCCTGTGATGTCTCCCTGTCACCGTCTGCATCTCCACAGAGGTGGAACATAAGGAAAGCTTAATATTCCTGATGCCATTTACTGTTACCTTCGGAAGGGATGGGAAATGTTCCGAGAAATCTCCGATATGATCGGCCTCACGGTGTACACACAAAGCGGTGTGCATCTGGGAAACGTCAGCAACGTCATCATTGATGTGGAGAGGGGTAGGATAGAAGGCCTCTTCATCGCAGAGACGAGTCCAGCGCTCGTGGATGGTGGTAAGGCCATCAGCGTGCCGTATCGTTGGGTTCAGTGCGTGGGCGATATCGTCATCCTTCGAAGCTTCCCCAATAAAGTCACCCTGAGGAAGGTTCCAGGAAGGGCAGCCCCTATGATCGCTCAAGGGTAAGTAGGGTTTTTCTCCTCTACTCCCTCATCTCTGTTGACCTTGAGGGCCATGGCAAAGAGAAGAGAGGATAGCCTGTTAAGATAACTCAGGACAGCGGGATTCACGGTCTCCCGCTGTGCGAGGGCGACAACTCTCCTCTCGGCCCTCCTGGTGACTGCCCTGGCGTAGTGTAGGAGTGCAGCCTCCCTTGACCCCCCCGGGAGCACGAAGACTCTCCGGGGCTCGACCTCCGCGTCGATTGACCCAACGGCTCTCTCGAGTTTCTCCACCTTCTCTTCAGGGAGCGGAGTGAACTCCCTAACGGGTCGGCTTTCCGGGGGAAGGCTCAGCTCAGCTCCAACGGTGAAGAGGTCGTTCTGAACATCTATCAGGAACTCCGATATCTCTCCCTGAGGAAGGAGGGCTACCACTACTCCAAGGGCGGCGTTCAGCTCGTCCACCTCTCCTATGGCCTCGACCCTGTAATGGTTCTTACTCACTCGTGGCCCGCCCATGAGGTCGGTTTCCCCCTTATCCCCGCGACCTGTGTAAGGGGTCATATCTGCTCGACCAGAGGCCCCATCCTTATATATGAACTCCCATAGCTCGATGATTGTCCGATAGAGAACACCGTCATGCGGCCACGCAGACATCCTCGGTCGCAACTTATGGTTGCTCGGCGTGGAAGTGGGAATGTGAAGTATGAGCTCGTCATATTGGAGGCTCACCTGCTCAAACCCCACGAGCAGTCCATACCTGAGCTGTTGGAGGAGACTATGGAGGCCATCAGGAGGGAAGGCTATGTGAGGGCTCCCATCCTGGTAGAGAACAGGCATTATGTTATCCTCGATGGCCACCATAGGTACCACGCCCTCGTGGGTCTCGGCTGCAAGAGGATTCCCGTTTACTTGGTGGACTACTTTCAGGAGGACATTAGGGTCGGGACGTGGCCAGGGGCGATCGTCGACCACGTCACAAAGGAGGAGGTCATCAAGAAAGTACTCGATGGAGAGCTATTCCCTCCCAAGACGACGCGGCATATTGTCAAGACCGATCTCAGGGACTCCCCCATAGCGCTGGACGATCTCAGGTAGCGTCCTCTTCAACGACCTTTCCTCTAGCGGATGGGACGACCGTGATGGAACCTGAGAACTCCCTTCGAAGCCCCTCCCCCCCGAGAAGCCTGTCGAGAAAGAGCGCGAGGGCGGCCACCTCGGAGTGGGGCTGGTTCCCGACGGCGACGTTGAAATCGGCCATTTCAAAGACCTCCCCGGGCACTTTCTGTGCTCCTACAATGATGAGAAGGTCTTCGCTGGGAATCTTGGCCAGGGCTTCGTCTAGGGGCTCGCCGTACATGGTCAGGTGAACTACTCGACCTTTCCACTCCCGCATGCTTCGTCGCCAGCCCACTCCCGTGCGGATTCTGAAGGAACCGCCAAAGCGCTCGACCACGTCCTTGACTCGCCTCTCGAGTCCTCCGTCCTTCTTATCAACCCATATCTCGTCAGCCCCGAATGCCCTTCCTACGAGGGCGACGTGGGTAGTGACCCTACTATCGCGAGGTACGCGATGACCTACTCTCAGAACAACGATCCTCGGCATAGCGATCCAGGACCTAGCTCTCAAATCGTTCTACTCTGTGTCCCCTAAAGTCGAGTCGGAACGATCTCTTGATGACGCTCCTCAGCATTATCTGGCTCATGTCCAGCTCCTCAGCCAGGTCCCCAGCGAATTTGCCCTGCTTCCCCACCGCTTCGATGATTCTATCCTCAAGCTTCTTGTAGTCCTCATCAGGCATCATGGCCACTATTAGGACATCGCTGATTTCGGTGACGGGGGAGGAGGCGCTAATGTGAAGGCTTGTGTAGAAGGAGTGATAGGCCTTGACGGGGCCACCGTCCCCCGCCTGCCATTTGGTCTCCACCAGCCTCATCTTCTCAAATAGGCGAAGGGCCTCTAGCCCCTCTTCACCATATTTCTCCCCTATCTCCTCTTCTGTCAGCCAGGAATGAGACAGCTCCTTGAAGACCTCTTTCTTCGTCAGGGTATCAACGGCCCTGAGTATCGGGACAAGGTCTGAGGGCTCATTGATAACCTTTATCCTGTTCATAATTCTCTGCATATCGTAATAGGCTTCTGTGGATAAATAGATTGGCTAGCCTCGATTGGCGCGAGAACTTCTAGGTAGGGGACTACTCGGCCAGGACCTCGAGAAACCTCTCGAAGTGCTTCCTCTCCTCCATCAGCTTATCCCGTTTGAGCTCCGCTGAGGCAACGGACAGAAGGGCGTCGGCACCGAGGCTGTATGCGCTGACTCTGTCTCTCCCCAACCGTTTCATCAGCTCCTTCTCCTTCGCCTTGAAGTACCTATCGATCTTGCGGCGAGCCAGCTGTTCTAGGGATTCACCCCTCGAATTCCCCCCCTCATCGAGTTCCAGGCCCAGCTCCTCCTGAAGGGAGAGGGTGGTGGCCGCTCTCTCGTAGCCCTCTCGGACAGAGTACACCAGTCCCCTCCGGTTTTCCCACACCGATGGTATCGTCCCAGGACCCACCTCTTCAATTCTTGGGACCACGGCGCTGGCTTCGTAAAGGAAGTTCAACTTGAGATGCTTCCGCCTTTTGGTGGGAAGCACTCTCCTCCCGTCCTCGACCATCTCATGCAGGAGTTTCATTGGAGATATCCTTTCTGGCTTTCGAAAGTACTCCTCAAATCCATCGATGCAACGAAGGGGCTCGTAGGATCTGCTCATCCAGAATCTCGGAGGCCTCGCCGTCCAGGGCTTACCCCCTGGCGGAATTTTCATCCGCGAGAAGGGAAAGTCAAGCTTCTCCTGGCGTAGTCGCAGAACTCCACATCTGATCGCCGCTTGCGCGGTGGGCAGGTCGATTTCGGCACCGTAGCGAGCCAGCTCCCTCTTAGACAAGGGTCCCCTATCCTGCAGGGTTCTCAAAGCTTCCCTCCAACGGCGGTCCGAGAGACAGTTGAACCAGCCAAGACAGGTCAAGGGATCCTGCATGAGGGGAAC
>JAJISG010000264.1 GCA_022848835.1 Thermoplasmatota archaeon
TTATCAGCAGCCTGTAGGCAGTAGCGGTTGTTTCCACCAGAGTCAGGCTCGCGGGCAGGAGGGGAGCTGTCGCCTCCGTTAGATTGAGCCATCCCAGCTTTGCCTTGGACCAGGCGTTGAAGTGAGCAGGCTGAGTTCCCCTGGGAGCCCCGTTCCAGGATCCCGTCCCCATGATGCCCCATACACCGATTCCATCGGTGTCCCCCGTCGTGTCGTAGAGATCGGGCAGACCGAAGTCGTGGCCCAACTCGTGGGAGAAGACCCCCACTGGCGACTCCTCTGAGGTCATGAAGTAGCCGTAGATGCGCACCCCGTCGGCCGTCAACTGCCGACTGGGAAAGCCGCACTGCCTGGCATCTATGACGGCCCACCGGTGGGACCAGATATCGGGCTTTGACGCTGAATTCTCTTGGCCACCCCCAGAGTGGATGATTACCACGTGGTCCACCGTTCCATCCCCATCCAGGTCGTACTGGGAGAAATCGATGAAGGCGTTGGCCCTCTGGACCGCGTCCACCGTCAAGCAGTAGATGGGGCCGTTAGCGTCGTCGATACCATCATCAGTATCAGCCCCGTAGTAGGCCCTGTTGCGGCTACTCCTGTACCATTGGTCTGAGACTAGTCCAGTAACCTGGGTGCCACCATAGCTGTTCTCCAGGTAGAAGCCGTAGAGGCTGTCCACACCAGCAGTCTGATCGAACAGCATGTTATCGAGGGTCTGAGGGCTGCGAACCCCGACTTCGTCCGGGAAATCTATGAGTACGACTATGAGATTCTCCTCTGCGGCAGCGGGCTCCACGGACACCTTCTGACCGGTAGGCCGCAGGACGAAGGGCACCGTGGAGTAGACGTCGGGGTTGGGAGGCGTGAGTAAGGGTCCTACAACGACTTTAGGACCATCATCCACCCCATCATCCACCCCATATGGGATGTGGACGAAACCTATGAGTATCAGGGGGAGGAGAAGGAGGGCCCATCGCATGGTACGGTTTCCATAAACCCCCCCTTATTTGAAACTGTGGAACCGCTTCTCAATAGGCGACAATTGTACTACAAGGTGGGCTTGTCAAACTCGGTGTGGCCTAGGGTTTTCGTGGCGTCCAGCCCCATCTTGGAGGTCGTCGCCCCCGCGCTGGGATCGATGGAGCTCCCCTTGGCACTGTGAATGAGGACCAGATCTCTGTCTGCCTGGAAGCGAGTGGCAACGGCCCATTCCACATCCCGGTCATCGTAGATATCGATGTCCTCGTCCACGATGGTGACCATCTTCATGGAGGTGTGTCCGGTCAGGGCCGCCATGATTGCATTCTTGCCATCGCCCTCATGCTGTTTCCGTATGGCCACGACTCCGTGGAGCCAGGAGCTGCCTCCCTCCGTCAGCCGGACGCTCTGGACATGGGGAACTACACGCCTTACCGCCTCGTATATCAGAGGCTCGCGGGGCATACCCATCAAGGTGTGGTGCTCCATGCCGCCGGAGAGGATGAGATGGTAGACAGCCTCCGGCCGCCTGTAAAGTCGCTCCACCTCGAACACCGGCTCCATGCGCACCTTATCGTAGGTCCCAGTGCCGTCGACGAAGGGACCCTCCTCGTGAAGCTCGCCTGTGATTCGCCCCTCCATCACGTATTCGCAATCCGAAGGGACGAGGATGCCGTTTCCCAGCTGCACCGCATCCAGAGCCTTGCCCGTGGTAGCCCTGGTCAAGGAGGCGGCGATTCTGAGCTCATCCGAGTCGTACTCCAGGGACATGGCCCCTGCCAGGAGGACCGGTAGGGGGGCCCCGATGAAGATGCCGACGTGGATCTCCTTCCCTCTATCCAATGCCGCGTCCATCATGGCCCTCAGGTGTCTGGGGACCAAGCGGGCGACCAACCTCCTTTCGTCGAGGATGAGCATCCTGTGATAGGAGAGGTTCCTCTTCCCATCCCATTCCGCCGCGACGATGGCAGAGGTCAGGTAGCGTCCAGGTTCTTTGGGGTACCACTGAGGAGCCGGGAGATCCCTCCGTAGGTCGAATCCCTTGACCTCTCCTGGGAGGAAGTCGGTTTCCCTCGTCAGCTTCTCCTTCATGGGATGGTGTATGGCCTCCAGGATGGCGAAGGGGAGCTTCTCTCTGGAGATGCCCAGGGCCTCGCACACCCTCTCCCTGGTGGACCAGAGGTTCCCGACCGCAGGGAAGCCCGCCAGGTCACTGAAGTATACCACCTGTTCCTCATCTTCCCTCAGGATGTGAGTGACCTCGAGCTCGAGGCCGACGGACTTCTTTACGATGTGAGCGTCGGGAAACAGCTTCAGGTCCTGCTTCAGGGACAAAGCGATCGGCCGCCGTATGGACGAGGGCCGTATTTACTGTTATGCGAGGTCGATAGAATTCGCGGAAAGACGAATGCCTCTAGGGTTCCTCTCTATTTGGCGATACGTATGGCCAAAACAACATCTGAGAAGGCTCTCGTCTCTGGTTGCCAGTTCCCTATCCGCCTCGAAGATGATCCTCGCCCTTCAGTCGCTCTCCCAAGCGTTAAATATGGACACTCTGCTTGAATCCGCGTGCTGAGGGAGCTGGTCCAGAAGTTCGCCCTTCAGAACGCTGTTCTTTATGGGGGGAAGGCTCAGGCCTAGGCCGTCGTGGGCAAAGTCCTTGCACAGGACCCCCGCCTGAAGCCCAGGGTCGAGGAGGTGTCCCGCCTTGT
>JAJISG010000265.1 GCA_022848835.1 Thermoplasmatota archaeon
CTCCCTGATGTGGATGTATGCGTCCGCCACACAAAATTGAATCTGTCCGGAGGGGGTTGGATTCCCACGAAGCTTCTGAAATCCACGTTCATGTATTGTCAGAACGGAACGCTGTATAGCAACTGGGCTTTTGATGAGCTCGTCGCCTTCGCCACTCTTTCCCTGGTTGCCAAGCTCATGCACACAGGCGAAGGACTCGTGAAAATGTACGGGGATATCGATGAGGTGAAGGCCCGGTATCAGCTTAGAGAGTTGAGGCTCTTTAACAAGCGGGTTTCCCTTAGAGAACCAGCCAAGAAGCTCTTTCTGTTTGGGTCTCCCCACGGAATCTATCAGTTCTACTACTGAGGGATTGGATGTATGATGCTCTCGTCGTCGGAGCCGGACCCGCGGGGGCGACGGCAGCTTTTCTGCTGGCGAGGTCCGGCATAAGCACAGTCATCCTGGACAAGAGCGTTCTACCGAGAAAGAAGATATGTGGAGGACTAATCACAGCCCACTGCTCGGCGGAGATCAAGAGGCTTTTTGGCGTCGAGATCCCGGAGGAAGTGCACGTTGAACCCCCTATTCTCACCGAGTGGGTCATACCTCCGAGCGGCAGGGAGAATGGCTTTCATAATCCGTCAAGTCGCATACAGAACATCGACAGAGGCAGGTTCGACTACTGGTTGACTCGGATGGCCGTTGCAGAGGGCGCCACTCTTCTCTGCTCTACGGAACTGGTCGACATACGGGAGAATCACGACGCGTTAGTCGCTCGATTTCGGGGGGAGAATGGAATAGTGAAATTCAGGGTTAGTCATCTCATTGGGGCCGACGGGGTGTATAGCACCTGCAGAAGGAGGCTGTATGGAGGGTCTCAGAGCACGATATCCGTAGTACAGGAGTACTATGCAGAGAGGGGAACTTTCGAGGACGCTTTCTATCTGCTCTTTAGAGGTGACATCTCCCCTATCTATGCCTATGTCGTTCCAAAGGATGGCTGCACAGTCCTGGGTCTCGGAGTCCATCGGAGCCTAGGACCTCCAGCGACCGTGGCCTTCTCAAGATTCCGTAAGTGGCTCTCCGAAGAATATGACTATGAAGCTGGTGGTTTCATTCGAAGGGAGGGGTGGTCTATACCCTTCGGAGACGTGGCCTATGGTGAGGGGAGAGTACTACTGATCGGAGATGCAGGAGGCTTCTGTGAGCCATTCACGGGGGAGGGCATCTACTTCGGGATTGAGAGCGCGAAGGCCGCGGTCACCGCCATATTATCGAAAGAGGATGCCTCGGGGAGCGTTGCTGATCTATATCGGAGAGTAGCGGATCCTATCGGTGAGAAAGTGCGGGAGATTACGGACTACGTGCTAACGTTGACCGATGAAGAAAGGGAGAGAAGGATACAGGAAAAAAGAGCGAAGCTAGTGGAACAATCAAAGGTGCTAGCAGCGGCATGAGCCTCATAGCACTGCCCTCTCTGTGAAGAAGGTGCCAAGAAGATCACTGATACCGTGCAGGTCATCCACCACTCCATTCCAGTCCGCGATGGCAGCCCTGTTCTTCACTTCGAAATTACCCAAAGCCTCTATCATCTGTCTTCGGAGGAAATCGCTCTCCACCCCGCGGATTACCAGGGCGAGGTAGCAGAACTGTCCTCTCTCAATTATGATCCTCACATCGCCATGCTCCACGGTCCTTAGCCACTTTCCCACCAGGTATGGGAATGATGTTTTCATGAAGCTCTGTATGGCGTCTAGGGTCGCCCCGAAAATGTCATCATCCACGCTTTGGGACCCGCCTTTCCTTCCTCTTGATTCTATCAGCGTTCCGTTTTCATAGATCAAGAATGCATCGATGAGATCGAATCGCCTGCGCGCCCAATTCAACATAGCACCCGAGATTCTTGTGCCCGCCGTTGGCATCAGAGCTCTTACCGTCAAGATTCCAGGAAAGAGCATCAGGGAGGAGAAGAAGGGGGGCAGATCGGCGAGTCCGATGAAGGCAAATAGAGTGTTGGTGGCAAGGCCAAAAAAGAGGGCTATCAGGAGGGTCACGGTAATGCCCAGTACCCTTCTCCCAAGCAGCCGGCTCTGTTCTGCGACTATTCTAGAGGCCTTATATGTCAGATAGATGCCCCCGACCATGAAGCCCACGATGTAGCCGAGCCATACGCTGAACCACAGCTGATTGTAGCTTACCACGAAACCGTTCCAGCTGGTTTCGTTAAGGCCGGGTTCAAGTAAGACCGTCCAGATCAGAGCGATAGGCAGGGCGGTGGCGATTATGAAAATCATGTCCTGGCGCTTGGGACGGCCCACGTACCATCTCGCGAAGAGGAAGAAGAACAAGACCGAGAGGTTCAGCGCGGTGAGCCCGGTGCGAATCTCCGCTATTGCGAAACTCTCGTTGCCTGCCCTAAAGAATAGCCAGTCCATGAAAGCGTAGAGGCCACCAAACCCTGCAGCAAGCATGAAGGCCAATTCCGTTAGTGTCTTCATCCGTCCCCTCATGACTTGAAGGAAGACGATGCCCCACCAGATAGAGGCGGTTAGGATAGGAGCCTGCAACAGTACGACGATTAATTCACTGGGGATGACATCTCACCTCGGGCCAGGCCAGATCACTTCAATTGTTGGGAAAGTCTTCATATAAAGCTTGGCGGGGCATTATCAGATTGGATAACACGCTGCTGGACGGGCGAGTGTCAACCGACTTTCTTCAGCTGGCTCCTATACATCGACAGAATCTCGTCATCAGTCGTCGCATCCCTTGGCCCCTTGTCCCCCCGCCACCGACCCGTGAATCTGGGGAACCTGATAGCCAATCCAGAGCCTTCCCTGATGGCTTCGAAGGCACAGGTGTGAGTGGGACTCAGGGTTATCTCCGCCCCCAGGACCTCGAGTACCAGGGCTGGCTCAAACCACTGGTCTGCCTCCAAGCGTGAGTCAACGCGAGTGTGCCTTCCCTCCTGCTCATATCTCTTCAACTTCTCGGGCAGAGAGAAGAGGGCCTCGTCGTCGAAGCCGCTGCCAAGCTTGCACACGCTCCTGAAAAGGTCCTCTTCAGGATCATAAGAGGTCATCAGAAGCGCGCCGTAGGTCCCGGCCCTCCGTCCTCGGCCAGCGAAGGCTCCCACTATCACAAGATCGACGGTGTCTGCCATCTCCGCCTTGTAATCTCGCTTGTACTTGATCCACTGCCAGCCTCGGGCCCCCGCCGCATAGGGAGAGTCGAGGGCTTTGGCTATGAGCCCCTCGCACCCGTGATCGATGGCCTGTTCGAAGAAATCCTCTGCATCCTTCGGCTCCTCCGCGATGAGAGTCTCCGCCAGCCTGACCTTCTCGGTCGTCTTTATGCTTCGCTCGAGGGCGTCCCGTCGTTCCGTGTAGGGCCTCTCTATGAGCTCCTGACCGTCCAGGTAGAGGCAGTCGAACAGTAGAAGGTGGACTGGCGTCTCTTTCGACACCTTGGCGATGTCATACTTTCGGCCCCGACGATGGGAGACCTCCTGGAAGGGGAGCAAGGCGCCGGTGTTCACGTCGATAGGGACGGCTTCTCCCTCGAGGATGGCCTCCCTGCCCTTGAAGGCCAGGCTGAGCTCCTGGAGGATATCCGGGAACTGCTCCGTCAGGTCCTCCAGCCGCCGGGAGAAGAGGGTGATGATACCGCGACCTATATGGGCCTGGATGCGTAGTCCATCATACTTGTACTCCAGGGCGCATTTCCCTAACTTCTCGAAGACCTGCTCCAGGCCAGGCAGTCTCTCGCAGAGCATGGCCCTTACGGGAATGCCCACCTGGAGGTGGATCTCCTCTAAGCCCTCGAGGCCTCCGCGGGCCAGAACGCCTGCGACCGTCCCCAGGTCGGAGGAGACGTTGTAGGCCCTCTCGACATGGCCACGCTCCTCTTTTGAGGCGAAGGCGGCCGCCAAAGCGTCGATGATGGTCATGTCCGCCACCCCAAGACGCATCTTACCCACAATGATCCTGAGGATGTACCGCGCCTCCTTTGGCGTTGAGTCGTGCAGCAGGTCGGCCAGGAGCTTGATTTTTTCATCCTGGGAGCCGGTCCCGGAGGCCTGAGCTATCCGCACCAGGTTGTCATACACCTTCTGAACGGTGAGAGGGGCGCCAAAGAGGGTCCTCTGCTTCTTCTGACTCAGGATCTCCTCGGCCACAGTACCCATGTCCCCGAGTCGCTTCCACATGCCCTCTACCTCTCCCGCTGTGAGTCCGGTCGTGAAAGCCAGGGCCCGCAGGACGAGCTTCTCCGCCAGCCCCATCTCGAGGCCCTTGAACTCGGGAAGGAGGGTTCCCTGAGTGAGATAAACGACCTTGCCGATTTGGGCTATGGGCACGGCCTGGAAGAGTCGCCGCAGCTGCTCCGTCATCTCCAACCGCTTGGTTGTCCCTTCCAGCCGTTCGTAAACGTCGACCAGGGCCGCGAACCTCAATTGGAGTCCTCGCAGATGGACACTACCCTGTCCACGATCTCCTCACTGGCTCCCAGGTAGTTGCGGGGGTCGAGCGCCTCCTCCAACTCCGCCTCGCTAAGGGCGGAGGCGACCGCCTCATCCCGAAGGAGGACCTCTCTCAGCCCTTTCTGCTCGGAGCGAGCTTCCAGGGAGAGCTGACGAACCAGTTCATGCGCCTTCTGGCGGCCCATGCCCTTCTTGGCAAGGAACATCATGACAGCCTCGGCCATAACCAGGCCGCCGGTGGCTTCCAGATTCTCCCACATCCTATCCTCCCGGACTCGAAGATTCTCGAAGACCCCGGACATTTTGTGGAGCATGTCGTCCACCAGAACGGTCACGTGGGGGAGGATGAACCTCTCTGCTGAGGAGTTTGTGAGGTCCCGCTCATGCCAGAGGGACACGTTCTCGTAAGCTGGGACGACGAATCCCCTCACGATGCGAGCCAGGCCACAGACGTTCTCCGAGGTTATGGGATTCTCCTTGTGGGCCATAGTGGAGCTGCCCACTTGTCCCTTCTCAAAGGCCTCAGCCACCTCTCCTATCTCCGTCCGCTGCAGATTGCGCACCTCCGTGGCAAACTTCTCCAGGCTGGAGGCGATGCCCACCATGAGAGCGACATATTCAGCATACCGGTCCCGACCGACTACCTGAATGGACGCCTCCTCTCCCGAGAGACCGAGGCTCTCCATCACGATGTCCTGGATTCGACTGGCAGCATCCCCGAAGGCCCTCGGCGATGGTGGTTGGCTTGCCGAAGCCGAGGTCAAAGCGCAGCGAAGCGTGGAGATCTTCAACCGGTGCGTCAAGGGGCTAAGGAACAAGCTCGAAGTGTGGTGCCATACTTGCTGGGGCAACCCGGCCCAGCAGCG
>JAJISG010000266.1 GCA_022848835.1 Thermoplasmatota archaeon
CCTGACGGAAACACCACAGGACACACCTTCCAGTATATGGTACAGTCATGGGAGATAAAGCTTTTTCGTACGTCGTTCTCCCATCCAGTAACAGTCCTCCAAGAGAGGCCCCTGTCTATAGAGGCTGCAGGACAGGATAGATCGTTCCAAAGCGGATGTCCACGTTCCAGAAGTAGACGAACTGGGCAGAGGAGGCGCCCCTCAACCAGATCCTGTGGTCCTCACCCTCGGACCACTCGTACGATCTCGTCAGGAATAGGCTGACCCCATACTCCTCAAGCCCCGCATCGCCGATTTCTACGGCGTAGTCGAAAGTCATGTTGCTCGTATTGACATCCCTGATTGAAGCCTCCAGGCTCCAGCTCGGGCCAGCGGAATAGAACACACCTTTGCTTACGAGGCTCAACTGCTCAGGAAGGGGTGACTTGACGTCAGACTCTTCCAGATCCACGAAGGAGGCTTCCCCTGCTGAAGCCGTGTAGTTGATTATGAGCCGTTCCGTCATCAAGGTCTCATCGGGGTCCATATTTCCGTTCCTGTTACGGTCCGAGAACTCACTACGGAGGAGCAGTTGATACCCGACTGTCAGCTCCAGGGTGTATACCTGAGAACGGCCGTCCGTTGCGATTACCGTCAGCGACTGGGCGTCCGCTAGTGTCCAGAGAGTGGGAAGCACAATCATCGTCGAGTCGGCTTCCCCTTGGATAATTGAGCCACCGAAATCGCTATCTGCAACAAAACCCACCTCGCGCCCATCCGAGGCCACCGCCGACCACCGAAAGTTAACCCTCGTCTCGTTCATGACAGTCACGACGGCGCCGGTCTGGACGTCAGGGCCGAAGGGATTTGGGGAGTATAGGACGAAGGCGGGCAGATGAAGGGAGATGCTGCCGGTGGTGAGGATGACATCGGACATTTCCACGGGCGGAGCGAAGAGCGCGCGGTTCGAGTAAGCCAACCCACCAGCGACCGCAACGACGATGACGATGACGACGGACCAGACGGCAAACCTAGACTTGCGGCGCTCTCCCGTTTCCCTCGACCCTTCCTTCCGCCTCCAACTCCGATTCGATATCAAGTAGCCGGCAGCGTAGAGCCCGGTCATAGGAACAGCCACAAGTAGCATGGTGATGCCGCTTCCATCAGGCGTGATCACCGCACCGAAGAAGAAGAAGGCCACGAGGGCCACCCTCCAGTACTTCTTCCACACGGCGGGTTCGATTATGCCCAAGGCCGTCAATCCCCACATAATGATGGGAATCTGAAATGCCAACCCCAGGCCGAGAAAGAAGAGGAGGACCATGTCGAAGAACTGGCCGGGTCCAGCAAGTGGCGTAAGCCCCATTCTAAGCCCCACGCCGTAGAGGAACTCGAAGGTAAATGGGAGAATCCAGAAGTGGGCGAAGAGGACGCCCATGGCAAAGAGGAGGGTCGCTGGTATCGTTATCCTCGCGATCGTCTTTTTCTCTTTCGCGTAGAGACCAGGGGTCAGAAACTTGGCCAGTTGATACACGATCATGGGCATACCAGTCAGGATGGCCAGGAACATGGCTACCTTGAACTGGACTATGATGGCCTCTGCGGGCTGGAGCTGTACCCTCTCGACGAAATCAGGCAGGTAGCTGTCCATGAGCGCCCGGACGACCTGGGTCGAGATGGAACCGTAGAAATCTGGCCAGATGTACGGTACTGGAAACCCCTGGAATTCCACCTGCCTTAGGGAGAAAGTCACGTAGAAGATGAATAATGGAAGAAGGACCCACATGATTTTGAAGAGCCTCCGTCGAAGCTCTTCCAGGTGTTCCAGAATGCTCATCCTGCGCTCTGCCACTGGTAAGGATATGGAGATGGGATGTTAAAAAGTCATTCTGGCCCGAGCGGGCGATGAACCCCATCCAAGGTCGAAACTGGCATGGAATTGTGGACTCCGAACCGACGTTCTGACCATCAAGAATGATAATATGAAGTGATAATAATAATTGTCAAAAAATTAATATAGCACCTGAGCCTTATTGCACTACGGAGCTTCTCGGCCGCCGATACCGTGGCTTCCGGAATAGGGTGGCATGAGGAGGGTCAGAACATGATGCAGAGTGACGTAAAGATCTTGGACCTGTCCGCGAACAGCGTCTCGAAGTTCCCCCGATGGATGGTTCGGAGAGCCGTTGAGATACTTCTCAACAACACGGAACAGATCACAGTAGAGGAGCTGAGATCAGTTGCAGACGTCCTGATGAGGGAGGTAGGCTCCAGAGTGGTTCTGGGGGAGGAACGCTAATCGAACCTGGAGCCTCCTCTGAACGTCTTTCTAGGTTGTCGCACAGGTCCTGATCAGCGGTATAGAGAGCATATGCACAAGACTGGAGGGCTGAGTATAGCTTCATCGCTTTACTTGAGAAAGGTTTAATAAAGGCGGACTATAGTCGACCCGAATGGCCCTCGAGCTCTATTATCCCGTCGCAGTTTTCGTCCTCATCGCCATAGCGTTCCCCTTCATGACATACATGGTCACTAGGCTGCTTAGAAGGGATCGCCCCACGCCCCTAAAGCTCACCACCTATGAATGCGGGGAGATACCGGAAGGAGAGGCCTGGATCCAGTTCAACTTCCAATACTACCTCTTCGCCCTCATGTTCATCGTCTTCGACGTAGCGGCCATCTTCATCATCCTCTTCGCCCTCCTGTATGCGGAGGGACTAACGGTTTCAACCCAGATACTCATGCTCCTCTTTGTGTCGATAATCACGGTGGCTACCCTCTATTCGCTGAAGAAGCAGGAGGTGTACACGATTTGAGGTGGATTACGGGGACCGACGGGAAAGGCGACAGTGAAGACACTGGCTGTGAGGCGGGCGACTAGAGGTGTCCTTCGACGAGGAGCTTGTCCAGAGGCTGAGGGAGAACTTCCCGGATGATGTAACGGAGGCCCATGTCGTCAGGTCCCGGAGGGTGAAGTGCGACATCACGCGGGAGGCCCTTCGAAGCGTCTCTCTCTTCCTCCGAGACGAGATGGGCTTCGAACACATATCCTGCATCTCGGGGGTCGACTGGATCGAGCACATGGAAAACGTATATCACATCGTCTCGTACCAGCACGGTTGTGTAGTCCAGCTAGGCGTGAGAATCCCGAGCGGCGATCCCGAGGTGGACACGGTCTCGGACATCTGGAAGGGGGCCCAGTACCACGAGCGAGAGGCCTATGACCTCCTAGGCATCAGGTTCAACGGGCACCCGGACCTCAGAAGGATACTGCTTCCCAAGGACTTCAAGTTCCACCCTTTGAGGAAGGACTACCAGGGGGAGTGACCATGGCGGAGGGGATGTGGATCAACATGGGCCCTCAGCATCCGATGCTCCACGGCCTCTGGAACCTGAGGATAAAGGTGGATGGGGACACAGTCCTGGACGCCGACCCCGAAATGGGATACCTCCACCGTGGTGTCGAGAAAATCTGTGAGTACAGGGACTATCTGAAGCCCATAGTCCTCATGGATCGCCTCTGCTATGTATCCTCCCTCACCTGGGCCCACGTCTACTGCATGGCGGTGGAGGACCTGATGGGCATCGAGCCTCCGCCCAGGGGTAAGTTTCTGAGGGTCGTCGGATGCGAACTACAGAGGATGGCATCCCATCTCATGTGGCTCGCCGCATATCTCGCGGACCTTGGCCTGCTTACGGGCTTTCTCTACAGCCTCAGGGAGAGGGAGTTGGTCTTGGACTTGCTGCAGCTGATGACAGGCCAGAGAATGAATCAGAACTATCCTAGGCCTGGTGGTGTTCACAACGACATTCCCGCCAATTTCGAGTATGAGACCGGGAAGGTCTTCAGGTACCTCAGGAAGAAGTTCAGGGAATACGACGACTTCCTGGACGAGAGTCCCACCTTTCTGCTGAGGACCCAAGGCGTAGGAGTTCTGAAGAAGGAGGACGCCATCAACTACGGGGTCACCGGTCCCAACCTTCGAGGGAGTGGGGCGAGAGTTGACATTAGGGAGATGGAACCCTATGACGCCTACGAAGAGGTGGATTTCGAACCAGTGGTCTATGAAGAGGGGGACG
>JAJISG010000267.1 GCA_022848835.1 Thermoplasmatota archaeon
CGTTCAGCGAAATGGTCACGTTATCAGCCCCGACATCCCGCCCAGCTACTGATGTGAAGCTCATATCCCATTCTGGTAGGTTTATGGCCGATATGTGCAACGCTATCTGTAGCTTCACATTGCCCGTGTTATTGATGAAGAACATGTAGACGGCACTTCGATTCGCCGCCAGGATGGCGCTATCAAAAGCGATTCCGGTCTCGTCATCGATGGGAATGAGAAGCTCGGGGTCCTCCCAAGTCCTGAACTCGAAATCCGTCTCCACGGGTATCTGGACCAGTGGCTCGAGGGTGAAGGAGAGTATCAAGACTATGAGGACAGCAAACCCCAAGCTCTTTCGGCCCACGTGGATTTCGCTGATGTCATTGAGGGGAGGAGGATGTTTCAGTCCGATGAGGAGGACGAAGAAGGCGAGGATCAGCCAGGAGAAGAAGAACATGAAGCCAAGGATGAGGAGGGTCAAGAAGGCGGCGTAGCTGAGGTAGCGCGACTTCTCTCCCAGGAGGGCCCGGGCGACATGGCCACCATCCAGCTGCCCGGCAGGCAGGAGATTTATGGCTGTGACGAAGAAGCCCACCCATCCCGCGAAGGCCGTGGGGTGCAGGAGGGCGCCGTTAGGTAGGGGAACAAGATAGAGCAGGAAGGTGTAGATGAGCGGTAGGTTGATGGAGATGCCACCACCTATGTTGGGTCCTGCGAACCTGGGATCCAGGGCGTTCATGTAGAGACCTATCAATGTGATTGGGAAGGCCACTGCAAGACCGGCTAGTGGACCTGCGATGCCTATGTCCAAGAGGGCCTTCTTGTTCGGAATAGGCTCCCTCATGCTGATGAGGGCGCCTAGGGTCCCTATCAGGGTGAGAGGGGCGGGGATGAAGAAGGGCAGGGAGGCGGCCACACCGTGTCTCTTGGCCACGATGTAGTGACCCATTTCGTGGGTTCCCAGGATCGCCATCAGGGGTAGGGCGAAGAAGATGGAGGCGTTGACAATATTGGACAGTGTGTATAGATTCGATCCCTGACCGTAGGTGGACGCCCACAGGAGCATGCCCGCGTAGACGGTGGATGCCACGGTAGCGATGAGGAGGATGAGATTCAGAATCGGTCCTCTGACCTTCGCCTTGGGCTTTCGCTGAATGAACAGGATATGCTCTCCCCCCTCCTGCCTCAGGATGGGTATGTACTGCCGCCCCTTCAGCTCCTGGCGCAGGCCCTCGAACTTCTCATCGAGGAGATAGGAATCTATCCGGATGTAGAAGGCGATAGCCTCGGGACGTACCCGAACCTCGTAGATGGGGAAGAAGCGGCCAACGATGGCCTTTACCGTCTCGACTTCGTCTGTAAGAGACTCCATCCTACTTCACTTAGGAAATCGCCCTATTAATATTTGGGGAAGTGGGAAGTAGCTTTGGGGAATTGGGAAGTAGCAGCTAGGACGGCCTGTTTAGGACAACGCACGTAGCCAACATCTCCTAGGGATATCCACGCCGCCGAGCGCTAGAATCAGGGTTCGACGATGACCGACCTCAACGGCCGTGTTATGTCAACAAGACACCGTGCTGAGCGTAGACCGGCGCTCAGGCGGGCCTACACTCTCCCCTTGAGTAGACGGTCGTCCTCTGAGAAATCAGGGGGGCCGAAGGGTCGTTCTCCCTCGTACCACTCGTAAGTATCCCTCAGCCCATCTTTCATGGTCCTCGGCCTCAACGCCAGGATGTTCCTAGCCTTGGACAGATCGACCAAGAGGGAGAAGTTTCCGAATGGAAATAGCGATTCTATCTCGTGTCGATCGCCCACGGGAACCAACCGTGCATCAGCGCCGACCGCATCCCCCGCATAGGCTGCCAGTTCTCCGAAGGTCAATGGATCCTCTCCTGCGACGTTAATCGCCTCGCCCTCGGTACCACTCCTCGTGGCCGCCGCCAGGAATGCCATTGCCAGATCATCCACATGGCTCAACTGTAAGACCGCATCACCATCGGGAATCAAGAGGGGCCTACCGGCTTCGATTCGGTCGAAGAAGTATGCTTCTCGGTAAAGGTAGTTGTGGGGCCCGTAGACATAGGGAGGTCTCAGGATCACGGCGGGAAACCCCCGTTCTTCGTGTGCCTTGAATAGGAAGCTTTCGCACCGTATCTTGTTACTCGCATAGTCGCCCCACACTGCCGTCGCACTGCGGGTGCTATCCTCTCGCCATGGAAGTTCCACCTTTGGGTTGTAGACTGCGGCGGTGCTGAGGTGAATGAAACGATCGACCCTGCCTTCGAGCGCATCCACTGCCGGGACGGTATCGGATGGTTTGTAGGCCGATATATCGAAGGCCACGTCAAATTTCCCTCTCTCAAGAGCATCCCGCACCTGCTGAGGCCTTCGTCTGTCGGCGACGATCTGATCGACATCGAAGGGCTGTCTCTGTCTTCCCCTGTTCAGAGTGGAGACCTGGTGCCCCTTCTCTACCAGAAGCTTGACCAGTCTCAGGCCTACGAACCTGGAACCCCCTAGGACCAAGACCTCCATAGCGACCTCACAACGAGGGCTTCGATAAAGCTTTCTTGACTCCCATGCAGAGTCTTCGTCTATTGGCCTGCGGGGACGCGGCAGTCCTTCCACCTGAGTTGTCTAAGGGCTCCGAAAGGAGTGGGAACCACCCACATATCGAACTGCCGGACCGCTCCACCAGTGACAGATGCCAAGGGTCTCCTCGACGGAGATGCATTCCGCCCCTTCACAGTAGTAGGTCCGCCTGCTCAGCCCACAAGGAGCGCTTTCATCTGAGAGGCAGCCTTTTCCATGGCCTTCTCCAACGTGT
>JAJISG010000268.1 GCA_022848835.1 Thermoplasmatota archaeon
GCGAAGGCTTCAGAAACTTCGAGATCGTGGCTAGCAGGGCAGAAGAGGGCACGACCCTCGTCCCCCCTGACGTGGCTACCTGCAGGGAGTGCTATGACGACATCGTAGACAGGAAGAATCGAAGGTATCGTTACGCCTTCACCAACTGCACCAACTGCGGTCCTCGATTCACCATCATCCTGAAAACTCCCTACGATCGTGGTAAGACCACTATGGCCCGCTTCGTGATGTGTCCTCAATGCAGCGAGGAGTATGAAGACCCAGGCAACAGACGATTCCACGCCCAGCCAAACGCCTGTCCTGTATGCGGTCCGCGGATTACAATTCTGGACGGAAGAGGTAGGCGGGTCACTAGCCCAGACCCCATTGCTCAGGCCGTATCGATTATTCAGGACGGGCGTATCTTGGCGGTCAAGGGGCTCGGCGGTTTTCATCTGGCGTGCGATGCCATGAACCGTGGTGCCGTCCTTGACCTCCGGAGAAGAAAGCGGAGGCCCCACAAGCCCCTGGCTGTGATGGTCCCTGATGAGTCTTGGGCTGAGAGGCTGTGTGTGGTGACCGAGAAGGAGAGGGAGCTTCTGCTCTCCCCATCAAGGCCCATAGTCCTGCTAAGGCGTAGGGCGGGATGCCCCCTCCCACGGGACGTAGCGCCCAGGAACAAGTACGTCGGCCTATTCCTACCCTATACGCCTCTGCATCACCTGCTACTATCCGAGGCCGACAGACCCCTCATCATGACTAGCGGGAATCTTACTGACGAGCCCATCTGCAGGGGAAATGACGAGGCCGTTGCCCGGCTCAAGGGCATTGCCGACTACTTCCTGCTTCACGACAGGGATATTCATGCTCGGTGTGACGACTCAGTCGTGATGGTCGTTGACGCTAGGTGTGTGCCTTTGCGCCGGTCAAGAGGCTATGTGCCGCAGCCCATCAAGCTTGGGCTGACTCTCGAGGCGGAGATCCTCGGCTGCGGCGCGGACCTGAAGAACACCTTCTGCTTGGCACGGGGCGACACAGCCTTCCCCGGTCAATACATCGGGGATTTGCAGAGCTACAGGAACACACAGTTCTGGAGGGAGGGCTTGGAGCATATGAAGTCCCTCCTCTCCTTCGAACCGGAGATCGTGGCCTACGACCTGCACCCGGGATATATCTCCACCGAGATGGCGCGCTCTCTGGATTCTCCCCAGAAAATCGCGGTGCAGCACCACCACGCGCACATTGCATCCTGCATGGCGGAGGCACATCTGGAGGAGGCCATAGGAGTATCGTTCGACGGGACGGGGTACGGCACCGACGGAACGGTTTGGGGTGGAGAGTTCCTCCTATGCACCTTCCATGGGTTCGAGAGGCTGGCCCACCTAGAACACGTTAGCATGCCAGGGGGGGAGACGGCGATAAGACAGCCCTGGCGGATGGCCCTGAGCCACCTTCACAGGGCATATGGAGATGCAGTGATGGAGTTGGGCCTCCCCTTCACGAAGGATCTCGATGAGGGGAAGATGCTAAAGGTGCTGTCGCTGGCCAAAGGGGGCTTCAGTTCTCCGGTCACCTCCTCCATGGGCCGGCTCTTTGACGCCGTTGCCTCTATCCTGGAAATCAGGCATGAGGTCACTTATGAGGGGCAGGCCGCCATTGAGCTGCAGATGATGGCGCATGAGGGAGAGGATGGCGTCTACCCGTTCCTCTTGACCGACGGCTCGCCGCCATGGAGAATTCGTACAGAGCCCATCATCCGCTCGGTGGTGGCGGACCTTCAGGATGGATTCAGCAGGGAGAGGATAGCGGCTAGGTTCCACAACACCGTTGCATCCATCATCTCTCACACCCTTTCCCAGATCATTGAGGAAAGAGGTCCCAAGAAGGTGGTCCTCAGCGGTGGCGTCTTCCAGAACTCGTTGCTGCTGTCAGCTAGCAGGAGGGCCTTGAAGAGGCTGAAGTTGGAGGTCTATCATCCCAGGGAGGTCCCGCCCAACGATCAGGGAATCTCCTTGGGACAGGTCATGGTTGCGGGGGCCATAGGAGGTGTGATCAGATGTGCTTAGGTGTCCCAGGTAAGGTGGAGGAGGTCTACGAGACAGAGAGCGTGAAAATGGGCCGCGTAAACTTCGGCGGCATCAGACGAGAGGTCTGCCTGGAGTACATACCCGATATATCCGTGGGGGAATACGTCATCGTCCACGTGGGATTCGCCATCAGCAAGCTCGATGAGGAGGCGGCTCAAGAACTATTGAAGGAGATCTTGGAGGTTGTGGCGCCATGAAGTTCCTGGAGGAGTACAGGGACGGCCGTATGGCCAAGGCGTTGCTCTCCAAGATCGAAAAGGAGACCAATGGCGACTGGACCCTCATGGAGGTGTGTGGAGGGCAAAGCCACACTATCATCAAGTACGGCCTGGACCAGCTATTGCCCCCCTCCATTGAGATGATACACGGGCCCGGTTGTCCCGTCTGCGTGACGCCTACGGAGATCATCGACCAGGCGCTGGAGATAGCCTCCTGTCCCGAGGTGACGTTCTGCTCCTTCGGGGATATGTTGCGAGTCCCCGGTTCCCGTGGGGACCTGCTGAATGTCAAGGCCGCGGGAGGCGATGTCCGAGTCGTCTACTCTCCTCTGGATGCCGTGTCTCTGGCCAGGAGGCTGAAGGACAGGCAGGTCGTATTCTTCGCAGTGGGTTTTGAGACCACCGCCCCGACGACGGCCATGGCAGTGTGGAGGGCGAAGCAGCTCGGGCTGGACAACTTCTCCCTGCTGGTAGCCCACGTAAGGGTTCCTCCCGCCATCACCGCCCTTCTCTCCGACGGAAGCTCTCGCATCCAGGGCTTCCTGGCGGCGGGCCATGTGTGCACCGTCATGGGCTATGAAGAGTACGAGCCCATAGTGGCCCGCTATGGCATACCCATTGTCGTCACAGGCTTTGAGCCCGTTGACATCCTTCAGGGCGTCCTCATGTGCGTGAGGCAGCTGGAGGAGGGCAGAGCGGAGGTGGAGAATCAATACTCGAGGTCCGTCAGACGGGAGGGGAATATCCCGGCAAAGGAGCTTATGGCAGAGGTTTTCGAGACGGTGGAGAGGAGCTGGAGGGGGCTTGGCGTCATCTCTGACAGTGGACTGAAGCTTCGGGGCGATTACGAGGCCCTCGACGCCGTCCAGCGGTTCTCCCCCGAGACGAGATCTGTAGAGGATGCAGAGGTGTGCATCGCAGGCCTGGTCCTCCAGGGTAAGAAGAAACCACCGGAGTGTCCTGCCTTCGGAAGCCTGTGTACCCCTGAGATGCCTCACGGAGCTCCCATGGTCTCCAGCGAGGGTGCCTGCGCCGCTTACTACGCCTACCGAACTGGAGGTATCGTCAGTGGCTGAGACAGAGAAGGACGAGAATGGCTTCGAGGGTCTGACCTGTCCTACCCCCATCTCTAACTACGAGCGGGTCTTGCTGGGTCACGGGGGAGGCGGGAGGCTGACCAATGACCTCGTCCGCCAGGTCTTCGTCCCGCTCTTCGATAACAAGTATCTGGCGGCCATGGACGATCAAGCGGTCATAGAGGTCAACGGAGCGAGGCTGGCCTTCACGACGGACTCCTTCGTCGTCAGTCCCCTCTTCTTCCCGGGAGGGAACGTCGGCTCCTTGGCCATCAACGGCACCATCAACGACCTAGCTGTGTGCGGCGCACGACCCCTCTACCTCAGTGCGGCCCTCATCATGGAGGAAGGACTGCCTATGGAGGAGCTGCAGAGGATAGGCGAGTCGATGAAGGGCGCTTGCGAGGAGGCGGGAGTCCTCCTCGTGACCGGCGACACAAAAGTGGTGGAGAGGGGGAAGGGAGATGGCATATTCATAACCACCACAGGCGTCGGTCTTGTCCCTGACGGCGTTAACGTCTCTTCCAGGAACGCCAAGCCCGGAGACAAGATCATTCTAAGCGGAGAGCTAGGCATCCATGGCATAGTCATCATGTCCGTTCGGGAGGGCATCCAGTTCGAAACTCAGCTGGAGAGCGACTCTGCGCCCCTGCACACTTTGGTAGAGGCTATCCTGTCCGTCACAAGAGATGTCCACTGCATGAGGGACCCGACTCGAGGGGGGCTGGCTAGCGCGTTAAACGAGTTGGCTTCCTCCTCCAAGGTCGGAATGAAGATCCAGGAGGTGGACATTCCTATACCCGAAGAGGTTGAAGGAGCTTGCGAGATTCTAGGATTGGACCCTCTTGTCGTCGCCAACGAGGGAAAGCTGGTGGCAATGGTGCCCCCTTCCACTGCCGACGAGGTGGTGACCAAGATGAGGAACCATCCCCTAGGCAGGGAAGCCCGGGTCATCGGGGAGGTAGTGGAGGATCACCCGGGCACGGTGGTCATGGAAACCTCCATCGGTGGTCTCCAGATTGTCCAGATGCCCTCTGGAGAGCAACTGCCCCGAATATGCTGAGGTGACGGCCTTGCACGAATACGCTTTGGTGGAAGAGGTTCTTGAAAAAGCGCAGGAGCATCTGGAAGCTGAGCGTGCCAAGGTGGTGAAAGCCGTCGTCCTCAAGGTGGGAGAAAATTCCGGCTACTCGGTTGAAAGCCTTCGCCAGGCCTACGAGATGCTCAAAGGTGGAACCAAGGCCGAAAAGGCCGAGATGCTCATACAGGTGGACAAGGGTAACTCCGTCACCCTGGAGAGCATCATACTAGAAGGTTGAATCCTCCTCGC
>JAJISG010000269.1 GCA_022848835.1 Thermoplasmatota archaeon
TCCCGACCCGATGGCGGTAGCGACCACTAAGGTGAAGAAGAGGACCGCTGGCTCGGACAGCGTGACATAGAAGAAAGAGGCGGTGATCTCCTGTCCTGGGTTGAAGAGGGGCGCTAGGAAGATATTGAAGATGGTGAGGATGACGCCGATGGCGATGGCCAGGAAGAGGACTATGATATTTATTGGCCTCTTGAGCTCCCTCCTCACCCCGGATGTGAATATGGTAAGCAGGCGATGTGGTCGTCCTCTTAGGGGCTCCTCCCGCCGCGTATATGTGGGTAGCTGGATGGTCACCACTCCGCCTCACCTCCCTCCACGATCTGCAGGAAGACCTCCTCAAGGCTGCGTGATTCGGCACCGAGGTAACGTATCTGCACCCCTGTCTCGAGGGCAGCGCTGAAGATGAGCTCCTGCACCCCCTCCTTCTTGGGCACCTGGATGAAGGAGGGCTTGGTCTGAGCCTCAACGCCCCTCTGGTCCAGGGCGGAGAGAAAGGCATCCGCATCCCCCCTGATGCGCACCTTAAGCGTGTCTAGCTCGCTGCTCAGCAGATCCTTGAGATCTCCCTGGGCGACGACCTGGCCACCGTTGATGATGACCACGTGCCTGCAGATATCCTCCACATCCGGAAGCAGGTGGCTGGATATCAGCATACTCTTACCCTCCATGCTGGAGATGGCCTTGAGGAGCTCCAGCATCTCCGACCGACCCTCGGGGTCCAGACCCGCTGTGGGCTCGTCGAAGAGGAAGAGGTCGGGATCGTGCACTAGGGCCTGCCCCAGCTTCACCCTCTGCTTCATCCCGGTCGAGTACTCCTCCACCTTCCTGTACCTCTCCTCTCCAACCCCCACGAAGTCCAGCATGTCGTGGGCCCTGCCCAGCGCCGTGTTGGTGTCGAGGCCGCTGACACGGGCCATGTAGGCCACGAGGCCGATGCCCGTCATCTCAGGGATGAGGCAGTCATGTTCCGGCATGTAACCGATCCGCTCTCGGATAGCTAGGGGCCTGGCCTGGCAGTCGAGATCCATGACGGTGGCACTGCCAGATGTTGGCTTGAGAAGGCCCAGGAGCAGACGGAGAAAGGTGGTCTTGCCCGCCCCATTGGGCCCCAGGAGCCCGACGGTACCTTCCGGCATCTCCATGGTAAGTCCATCGAGGGCGACCACATCTCCGAAGCGCTTCGTGAGGGCCGCTGCCTGTATGACCATGCGATTCCGCCTACAGGTGCTCGCCTGAAAAACCTTTTGGGGTGGTTCTAGGTCACAGGCCTTTCCTGCGCTCCCTCCAGGAGAGGTAGATCAGGATGGCGGCAGGCACGGCCAGCAGACCGCCTATTAGGGCGGGATGCCGCCAGATGGGCCTGGCCGATCCAATGGAATAGGATTGTAGCGTGATGTTCCCCACCTCAGTGTCATCGCTGAAGAACTGGAACAGTACTGCATTCCCCACTTCATTGGAGTAGTAAGCTACCTGCCTCGTTCCTGGGAATAGCTCCTGGAAGAATCCGAAGGCCATCCCCTCGGCAACATGGGTTGTCACCTTCAGGGCCTGAAAGGAGCCGGTGGGCACATCCACATGGTGACCTGCCGTGACGTTCATCAGTAGAACAGACTCCAACTCCATGGCGGAAACGTTCTCCAATCGGAATCCGTCGAAGGAGAAGCTAACGCGTGTCTCCACCTGGCTGAGGATGACGACCTCTCTATCCCCCTCTTCTAGGGGATAGATAGGAAAGCTTGCTCCAGGAGTCTGGTTCGCCAGCAGTTCTAGCGAGGCGGAGCACTCCGCTGGCGGGCAGAAATTCGTGATCTGGATTGAAAAATCAGCTGTCGACTGAATGCTCAGAGGTAGAAAATAGGGCACTTCATACTGCTCTTCACGCGACAATGCAATACCGCCACTTAGTTCGGCCTCAGGACTACCTTCCACGAACGGAATTGAAAGGGCACCCTCAAGGGTAAGATCGCCCCTCCAGGAAAGAGTTGTAGACTCCCCCTCAGTCAAGGCGACCTCAGCAGCGACTGGACCTCGAATCTGGATGGTGGCGGGGAAGCCGCTGAAACCCGCCAGGTTGGTTAGCTGACCATTGACCAGATATTCCCACCGGTCTCCGAGGCTGTAACTAGGCTGATCAATGCTAGAGGAGGTCTGAGCCGCTGCACCCAGGCTAAGCAGGGCCAATGTCACAACGAGGAGAATGGGTAAGATTCGGGAAGAGATCAACACCCATGCCACGTCCTCGCGACATAAGGAGATTTCTGCGCTCGTTTTCAACTCAGGGGTGGACCTCTGCACCAGTGGCATGAGAAGCCCTCCACGGGGCAATACACGCGACAGGTGACCTTTTGCCACCTCTCAAAGGTCGCGAATCAACCGCTGAACCCGCACCCGGACGCCCTCAACCTCCTCCTCCGTGGCGTTCCGGGTTCTTTCCAAATTCCGCGTGCGCTGGCGGAACACATGGACCAGCCGATCCACCAGGAACTTCGTGTCCTGAATGGGGCCGAGCAAGCGCGGCTCAATCGTGAGTGTCAGGTCCGCGGGTTCTGTCCTGACCAGTTCGCTCTCGACGGCCTCGATGAGTTCGCGAGTAGTACTCATCCGA
>JAJISG010000027.1 GCA_022848835.1 Thermoplasmatota archaeon
TTCCACGATACAGCATCAAGGCTGAGGAGTATGTCGCGGCTTGGGGCTACTTCGGTGGTCGTGGAATTCGGGAGAAGACAGTGGCAGGCTATGATGAGGACGAGGTGACCATGGCCCTGGCTGCGGCCTCCGGTGTGTCAACGGGCGAGGAGCTGGGCTACCTAGCTACGGCGACCTTCGGCGGTCCCAGACTATCGACCACCCTCGCAACAGCCCTCGGTCTGGAATCCGTAAGGAAGGCCGATTTCACAGGCTCTACAAACGCCTCGGGGGAGGCCCTGCTGTCCTGCTTCGACTACGCGGAGGCGACGGGCAACAGGGCCCTTCTGGTGACGGGGGACCTTCCCAGGGCGTCCCCAGAGGATACACTGGAGCACCGTCTGGGTGCCGCTGCTACCGCCATTCTGATATCGCCCGATGGAGGGCTTCAGGTGGAGGAGGTCGCCACCCACACTCAGGAGGAGATGGGGGAACTCTTCCTGGACCCCGGGGGGAGAAGGAGAGGCCTGGAGGTGGTGGAGATGGCCCCTGAGGTCGTCCGTCAGAGCGTTCAGCCAGTGCTGAGTGGCTCCAAGAGAAGACTCAAGGTGGCATGTCATGAGCCCGATGGCAGGTTCGCCCAGAGAGCTCTGGCCGGTTTGGTGAAGCCCTCCCAGATCAGAGGTGGCGTGGTGGAACTGTCGGGGGACACGAGCTGCTCCTCCCCCTTCCTCGCCCTCATGGAGACACTGAAGAACAGCAAGGAGGGCGATGATCTGCTCCTCATCACCTATGGGGGCGGTTCCAGTGTTGCGGTAACCCTTGGCGTGAGGTCTCGACCCTCCATCCCGATCGCTCCAAGAAAGGCTCTGACATCTCCGAGAATCTACCTGAACTACCTTCGATACGCCCAGTTCAGGAGGTTCCTCTCCAGCAAGGAGCCGCCAGCGGAGACTTCTATGGGAGCCTACATCTCCGTCCCATCCTATCTGGAGACCATCGAGGAGAGGTACAGGCTCGTGGCCTCCAAGTGCACGGAGTGCGATCGGCTTCACTTCCCCCCACGATTCGCCTGTCTTGATTGTGGCGGCAGGTCGTTTCGCAGGGAGCCCCTCTCTGGCCGAGGGGAGGTGTATGCCTATACCGTCATAGCCCGGGGGAGCTCTCCCGCTGAGTTCAGGGAGCAGCAAGATCTGGTGGGGGAGTACGGTGTGTGTCTGATTCAGCTGGAGGAGGGACCGCGCATCGTGGCGCAGTTGACCGATTGCGACCCAGGGGAGGAGGGAATAGGCACTCCAGTGGAGTGCGTCCTGCGAAGGATATATCGCCAGGAGGGAATCGTTCGCTACGGCTACAAGTTCCGCCCGCTCCGCAGGGCATAGACTCGCGGTAGGACTATCCTTTATGGCCTCAGCCAGCGTAGTCTTCGCATGAGACGAAAGGTTCCGAGGCCCTTCCGGATGCCCTGGGGCTCCGGTCAGGTTGTGGAAGAGATCTCCATCCAGTGCCCCCACTGGGAGCCCACAATCCAGCTGATGGAGTACGAGGACGGTTCCCGCTCCCTTCGGTTCTGCTACTACAGCGAGGGACGTTTCGGGAGAGGCGCCATGATGTTGGAAGAGGAGGACTTGGAGAGGATGGCTGAGGCCCTAGGGAGAACTGAAGTGATCAAAGGGTTGCTCAGAAGGATGGCGGGAGGGAGCTAGTGGGTCTTCTTCGTCCCCTTCAGGCTGGCCACTCTCTCCTGGATTATGTCAGCGGCCGCCTCATTCATCGATATCTTTCCAGCGGCAATCTGAGCCATCAGCTGCTCCTTGCGGGAAAGGGCTTCCTTCATCTCCTCAATGGACATAGGTGAGCCAGACTGGACTATCTCCTGGGTCTTCTCCTCTGACCTCGAAAGAGGCGTCTCCAGCTCGATGGGAAGCCTCTCTACCGGTATTCCCGCTTCTTCCAGGAGGACGAGACCCATCTTGTCGGGGTACCCCTCTGCATACACCACCCTCTCGATTCCCGCGTTAATGAGTATCTTGGCACAGGTGTTGCAGGGTACGATGGTGGTGTAGAGCACGCCACCCCGGGCCTCCTTCCCAGCGAAGAGTAGGGCGTTCATCTCCGAGTGGACGCCGGTGCAGATTTCCATCCTCTCTCCGGAGGGAATCTTCAGCTCATCCCTTATGCAACCGATCTCGGCGCAGTGGGGCATATGCCGCGGGTTCCCGTTGTATCCCGTGCTGACGATGACGTCACCATTGACGACGACAGCTCCGATCTGCCTTCTGAAGCAAGTGCTCCTCTGGGCCACATCCACGGCAATGCGGAGGTAGTACTCGTCCCGGGGGATGCGGTCCATGCTCAACAGACGATGTCCTCCTCGATAATTAAACCCTTTCAGGACAAGCGCCTTTCTTTCGAGGCCGACTCATAGGAGGAGGTGAAACGAATCCTCATGCTCTCTCATCATTCACCCGCCAGGCTGTAGAAAGCCACACCGTCCTTCTCTTCAGCGGTCACGATGCCCTCGTGCTGGAGGATCTCCAGGTGTCCTAGCACCTCCGTGATTCCTAGAAAGACCTCCTGGATGGGCAGGCTTCCCAAGAGGTGGACAACCAGGTCGAAGGCGTTGTAACTCTTCGCCTTGAGGAGCTCGTTGAGGGCGGCTCGTCGGGTGCGATAGAGAGCCCGGTAGTTCTCAATGAAGGGCGCCAGCCCCTCCATCGGCGGACCGTGACCGGGGTATATGATGGTCACATCCACCTTCTCCAACTCTTCCAGGGACCGGAGGTAGTCAGCCATGCCCACGGACTTGCCGTCGGCCCCCCCGAAGGCCGCGTTCGGCGTTATGTGACTCAAGACGGTATCCCCCGCGAAGAGGGTATCGCCGTCCCTGAAGCAGGAGGAGCCTGGGGAATGGCCTGGAGTGTGGATGACCCGTAAATCCCATCCCGCCAGCGCCAGTCTGTCGCCTCCCCGGAATGTCCTGTGCACAGGCGACTCCGTGGCGAGCCCCTTTACGTAGTCAAAAAACTCCGCTACCAGCCTCAGGGTCTCTTCAGGGATTCCCGTCCTGAGGAACTGTTCCGAGTAGAACTCCTTCCTCTCCTCGTAGGCGTTACTGAAGTTGGCTATGGTGTCCTTCTCCAGCTCAGGAACCCACACTTCCGCCCCCGAGTCCGCCGAGAGGTCACCTGCCTGGCCATAATGGTCCACGTGGCCATGGGTCACCAGGATGAAGTCGATATCCTTGACTTGGAGGCCTTCCTTCCCTAGGCCCTTCTCCAGCCAAAGACGAGACTCCTCATGGTGAGGTCCTGTGTCCACCAGGACGTTCTCGTCCCCCTTGAGGAGATAGACATTCACGGTGCCCACCGGCAGCTGAGTGGGAACGTGGATCTTGACTGGCTTGAGAACCTCCTTCATCCTTGAAGAGAGCCCGCCTGATTCAGATAAAGCTTCCCGCCGTGGGAGAGTCGGAGCCTGATGGAAGAGACAGCTAGGAAGCCAATCTGGGAACCCCTACGGGACTGGAGCTTGCTCATCTGTCATGTCTGAAGATCCAATTGGATGATTACCGTGTTCTGAGAGTGCAGACCGACGGTAGAGTGATGCAGATGGGAGAGCCCTCTAGGAGTGCCGAACACCACGCTTAAGAGAGTCTGGTCCCATAGGTTATCAGAAGTCTGGGGGCCTGTCCTTGGAAGAACGGTTGGTGAGGAACTACCTGGTGGAGGAGAAGCTGGTTTCTGGGCTGCCTGAGAAGCTGTACTTTTGGGACGAGACTCTGCGGGATGGGGAACAGATGCCCGGGGTCCACTTCACCCCCGACGAGAAGCTGAGGATTGCCCGTATGATGGACGATATCGGCATCGCCATCATGGACGTGGGCATGCCCATAATCTCCCAGGAGGAGAAGAGGGCGGTGAAGGCCATCGCGACCGCGGGCCTGGACGCCCAGGTGATATCGGCTGCCCGGACCCTCAAGGGGGATATCGACGCTTGTCTCGACTGCGATGTGGATGAGGTCAGCATCTTCGTGGCCTGTAGTGACCTCCATCTGAAGTACAAGCTTCGGATGACCCGGGAGCAGGTTCTCTCCATCGCACCGGAGATGGTGGAGTATACCAAGGAGCATGGAGTGAAGGTCTCCTTCGTAACGGAGGACACGGTTCGCGCGGACATGGACTACGTGGAGGAGCTCTACAATGCCTGCATCGCCGCTGGAGCGGACCGGGCCGTCCTGTGTGACACGGTGGGCGTCATGACCCCCACAGCCATGAAATGGTGGCTTACAGAGGTAAGGAAGCGACTCCGCCCGATCCAGCTCAGCGTCCACATTCACAACGACTTCGGCATGGGTGTGGCCAACACCCTGGCGGCACTCGAGTGCGGCGTGGAGGTGCCTCACACCACCATCAATGGATTGGGAGAGCGTTCGGGCAACACCCCTTTCGAAGAGACGGTGACGGCCCTGGAGTCCCTGTATGGGTACGAGACTGGCATCAACATCTCAAGGCTATACAAGCTCTCCCGACTGGTGGAGGAGCTCTCCGGGGTCCCTGTGGCGGTTAACAAACCAATCGTTGGGTACAACGCCTTTCGACACGAGTCGGGCATCCACACCCATGGCGTCCTCATGCACACCCTCACGTATGAGCCCATCCAGCCTGAGCTCGTTGGCAACAGGAGGGTCTTCATCTTCGGCAAGCATACCGGTGCCGCCGCGGTAGAGGACAGGCTCAAGGGGGTTGGCATAAAGGCCGATAAGGAGAAGGTGATGGATATTGTGGCCTCCATCAAGGAGCTGACGGAGCGGAAGGAAAAGGAGGATCAGAGGGCCTTCATCCGTTCGTACCGGGAGAGGGAGGAGAAGCTGAGAGGGGTAACAGAGGAGGAGTTCTGGAGGATCGCCGAGAAGGTCGGCCTAGAACTACCGCCATCGGAATCATAGAGTCTCAGGAGAAGAAGGGGCAGGTGGTGCTCATTGCCTCTATCTCCCAACCCTTAAGAGTACCGCAACCGATATCTCTGGCATGCCTGGGATGACCATGGCCGAGAAGGTCCTGGCGAAGGCCAGCGGCCGCGACACGGTCAAACCCGGCGACTTTGTCGATGTCCAGGTGGACCTCCTCTACATGCACGAGATGCTGGCTCTGGCCCTCGGCCCTTTCCGGGAGATCGGTGTGGATAGGGTCTGGGACCCGGACAAGATTGTCGTGACCCTGGACCACTGGGTTCCCCCGCCCACCGAGCAGATCGCGAAGATGCACCAGGACATCCGGAAATTCTGTGAGGCTCAGGGAATTCGCCGTTTTCACGATGTGGGCGATCATGGCATTATCCACCAGCTGGTGGCCGAGCGCGGCTATGCCCATCCGTGGGACCTAGTCATCGGATCCGACAGCCACACGAACATGGTGGGGGCTGTAGGAGCCTTCGCCGCTGGAATAGGCGCCACGGATACGGCGGCGTTGATGGCCACTGGCCGAATCTGGCTAAAGGTTCCTGATACGGTTCAGATCC
>JAJISG010000270.1 GCA_022848835.1 Thermoplasmatota archaeon
TGGTCTCACCACCGCTCGAAAGGTATGGCAGAAGTGTAGAGGGCAAAATGATAGAAAAACGTAGCATGCAGGTTCGATCAGGACCCCCCCTATTCCAGCAATACTGACCGCGCTCTTGTATGGGAAGTAGAGCTCCAGGGCGGCTCCTAGTGTATGCATGGACCGATTCAGCATTGGTGGCCCTGCATATAAACGGCGAGTTGGGAAATGATTTAAGGACCCTACGTGTTCCTTCATGCGTGGCGAGGAAAAAGAGGAAGAAGGAAGAGGAGTTTCATTTCAAGGTACCGGAGTTTGACCAAGCCGAGTTTATGAGAAAGGAGATCGAAGGGGCCAAGGCGGCCGTGATCACCGTCGGCTACGCCCTCCTGATCAGCTTCGGATCATACTATCTAGCTCTACTTGGCGTCGGCTACTTAGCCGCCCTTCTGGGTTTCGCCGCGTTGTACGGGATCAAGTATCTATACCCGATGCTGAAGCTGGACACGGTGAAATTCGACAAGAAAACCTGGGTAGGAAACGGCGCTATCTTCCTCTTTGCATGGCTTGCGTTCTGGGTCCTTCTCCTGAACCCTCCGTTCTTGGATATCTCGCCCCCATCCATTCAGATAGTGGAGGTTCCCGGGGCCGATCCCGTGAACTTGAGTCCTGGAGATCAGGCGATACTCTCACTAGATGGGAACAGTAGCATCGAAATTCGAGTTAAGGTCCTGGATAACATTCGAGTGGCCGAGGTGGAGATCACGTTGGTGGGTGGAGAACCAGTACTGATGAAGGATACGGGAGAGGATGGATGGTTCTCCCACACGGAGCCTGATGTCCAGCTGGGGACGCTTTATGTCTTCGAGGTGGTTGCCTTCGATCACAAAGGACTGGAGTCAGATGCCTTCACGTTTGGCGTCACGCCCTCCTGATTCTCCAAGGGAACTGCCTGGTGAGAAATTGGGTCAGAATGTCCCCATACCCGCTCTCCAGGAGTTCCTCTCCCACGTGGATCTCGAAGCTTCCTTGGACAGCTTCGTTTAGGTGCTTTCCGAGGCTGAGACTGGGCAAGGCGTGCTGCAGTGTCCTGGCCGCATCGATCTGTTTTCTCTTGATCTCCACCATCAGCCGACCCGCCTCTATGTATGGGCCGGCAACGAGGTCGGGGGAGGACTCCCACTTGCTGGTGAAGGAGTAGGCATTCTTGAGCCACGGGGGCGGTCCCGAGTGCTTCTTCACATTAGGTAGACGATAGATCTCCACCTCCAACATGACGCACCACTCCCTCTCCATAAGGAAGGGGCGGGATCTGAGAAGCCTGAAGTCGTGAGACGTCAGACAACCGACGATGGACTGCTCCGCTTTCCTCAATTGAGGAAAGAGAATATCCTCGGACAGGTCCGGTGCGGAGGATGAAACCGCCAAGAAAGCAGTTCCGCGTCTCTTCATCTCATCCCTAAGTTCGCCAGGTGGCTTGGGAGTGGGTTCCTCGGGAAAGTAGAAGGTCCTGTGGGGATCTCTGAGGTACTCCGTCGCTGCATGTATGAAGACGGAGAGGGAGTCCAGAGACACGGCGGAGGCGGCATTCCTCTCCCCATCCACTGGATCCACGAAGACAAGAGGCTCATCGAAGCCCCTCTTGGCCTCCATCTCCAGCTGTAGATGGACCGGTGGCCTCCAGCTTCTCGCCTCCTGGAGCAGCTTCCCAAAGGCACCAAACTTCAACACGAGCAGCTCGCATAGGTAGCCAGAGAAGCCCTGCACCCTTGCCTCCGCTCCATAGGTACCCGTCCCCTTCATGAAGCGCTTGAGTAACCTGACCTCATCCTTTTGCCTCTCTTCCAGATTCCCCCTGACGTACACCAGATGGAACGGGGTCCTGTCCACTGCCGTCATGCGGGCTGATGGTTCCTTGAGCTTGTAGCAGGGGACCACATCGACTTCGTAGTCCATGTAGAGGCCGTGGGTGTAGGGGTGTTCAGCATACCTCCGGGAGGCCTTGTCCAGAACCTCCCCTAACTCCAGCCCCCACCGCTCAAGGTCCTTTCTAGACGTTGTATCGGGAAAGGTGAAAAAGACGTCTATCTCAGGTTCCTTCAGGAAGGTATCTTTCGCGACCGATCCCACTAGGAGGGGCTCGCCCGGAATTCCCCTTTCCTTCGCCTCATGCTTTAGCTCATCTATCAACTTGGAAACGACCCTATGGACCTCCTCCACATCCCTCGAGGTCGGTCTTACTTCGGCGAGAATCTCCTTCTCCAAGCTCATCCGCTTCCTTAACTCCGGCAGGTAGAAAAAGGATGGCGTGTCGAGGCAGGGCAGTCTGCTGGTCGATCAACCTCCATCGAGCATCACGATCTGAAGGGATCCTCGTAAAACCTTCCCCTTTGAAG
>JAJISG010000271.1 GCA_022848835.1 Thermoplasmatota archaeon
ATCTCGGGAGGGGACTATCGGGTACAGTTAGTATGGCCCACCGACAAGTTGGATCTCGCCGTGCTCCAGCAAGAATGAGGGTTGTAGGGCGAGCCTAGGCCGGCGGTATCATCATGAGGAAGACTGCGGCCATAAGAAGGATTGCAATCCAGACAACGTAGACCTGATCGCGCTTTCTGTGCTCCTTTTGGGGTGTCATGGCCTCTGGTCCTATCCGCATGGGATGTGAGGCCAATTTAATCGAGGGTTCATATTTAAACCTTTCAATCAGAATTTTCATCCATGACTCTCACCATTGTCAGAATTTTACGGGACTCACGTGGAACTCCGACGGGCAAATCCCTTAAGGGATTGGGACTCCTCCCGTCGTGAATGGCGGACCTTCTCTTCTCGGAGACACCCATCCGGGCCCTCCAGGATGCCCTCTCCCCTCTGTTTGACGGCCTATTCCTGGCGATAACCTCCACAGGAAGCACCCTCTTCCTGCTGGTCCTTGTCCTCCTGGTTTACTGGTTATGGGACAAGAGGGCGGGTTTCTTCATCGGAGTCGTCCTACTCTCGAGCGGAGCGATGAACGTCCTGCTCAAGGACCTCTTCCAGATGCCGAGACCACCTTCGCAGCTCCACATTACCTCGGCGGCAGGGAACGGCTTCCCCAGCGGCCACGCCCAGCAGACCACCGTCTTCTGGTCAACCGCCGCCCTGCGCCTTCGAAATGGGTGGGTGCTCCTGGCTCCCCTGCTCATCGGCCTCGTAGCCCTCTCCCGGGTCTACCTGGGAGTACACTTCGTCGGCGATGTCCTGGGAGGGATCGCCTTCGGCCTCATTGTCTCCCTTCTCGGCCTCCTGATCCATCGGGCCGGCTTCTGGCAGCTCCTCGGGATCAGGTCCAGACTCCTACTGGCATTCATCCTGCCATCCCTCCTGGGCGGACTCTACTTCCTTGGTCAGGAGATCGTCGCGGTATGGGGTCTCCTGATGGGGCTATCAGTCGGCTACGTTCTCGAGGCGGAATGGGTGGGGTTGGGACGCTCACAGAGCCGGGCGTCAGCCGCGATCAGGCTCCTGACAGGGTTGCCATCTCTGACGGGCCTGTATGTCCTGAGCTTACAGCTCTCGGCTCCCTATCTGCTGTTCCCTCTCAACATCACTATCGGCCTCTCGGCCACCCTCCTGCTCCCGTGGCTCTTTCGATTCCTGGAATCGCACCTTTTGAGCAGTCGTCCCGCTCAAGCTCAACAGTAGACAGGCTGTCAGCGATGCACGTTGCCCTCGTCGCCAGACACAAAGAAAGGAGAACCCTCGGTCAGAGCCCTCAGGCACCCTCCTCGACCGGGTCAAGTGGGCGGGTCCCATTCAGGCTACTTGACCTCGATCTTCTTCAGCTTCGCTCCCGTCTTCCCTTTGACCTGATCTATTCGCGCCTGGACGAGGGACTTGATGGCCTCCAGGAACTCCAGGCGGGCATTTCTCATATGCTCCAGAAAGTCGTCGAGGTTCGGGAGGAAATCGGGGGCGCTTAGCTTGATCTCCATTGGACACTCTCCTAGGCGTACGTCCATAGGTCTCTGAGGGTCATAAAACCTCCTCCGGTCGATGCCCGACTGCCATCAAGCGTCGGGTGAGCTAGGACTGGCCCTGCGGCTCCTCCAGGAATATGGAGAGGCAGCCCTCATCGAACGCTGCACCGATGGGCTCGTAGTCTATGAGCGTCTCCGGAAGGGTGAAGATGCGCCTCCAGTTGGAGGCCTCGATCACCAGGATGCCGCCCCGGTTGAGAAGCTGGATATCCTCCTTCTGCAGGAAGGGCGCCTTCAGCCGGAGGGTCACCCGTCCATCCTCGGCTCCGCGGACCACCTGGAAGGGCCTCTCCTTGACGAAGATCTCCGCAGGGTCCCTCTTCCCGTAGAGGATGGAGGCAACCTCCTTGAGCCGCACCTGCCCTATGAGCTCATCCCGCAGCATGGGGACCTTCATGATGGGGAGCCCCTTGAAGGACTCCTCGATGGTCCTCAGGTTCTCCTCCTGGACCTCCCTCCACCTCTCCAGGTAGCTGCCGACCTCCTCTGGAAGGAGACGGTTCACGATGACGGCGTCCACCGGGTACCCGTAGAGGCAGAGGTAGGTGTAGGCCCTCCTGGTCTCCGCGATGACCATCTTCTCCGCGCGTTGGTCACCAGGCGGACGGTGGTGACCTCGGGGTCCTGCAGGACCTTGCGGGCCCTGTCGACGGTGAGGTAGAGCCTCTCCACCCCGGCGAACACCTCGTCCTCCGGGATGGGCACCTTGAGGAACGGCTTCGTGAGGGGACGTGCGATCTTGGCTATGGCCCTGTTGACTTTGAACATCCGCTGCATGTACCACTGGGCCATCTCCGGCAGGCTGAGGAGCTTCAGGCTGGCTCCTGTGGGCGCGGTGTCGACCACCATGACATCGTACCTGTCCTGCTGGTGGTAGGCGTCCACGTAGAGGATGGAGGCCAGCTCGTCGAAGCCCGGGAGGATGGCCATCTCCTCCGATGAGATGTCGTCCATACCCTGGATCCGGAAGAGGTCCACCAGGTAATCCTTCACCTCGGACCAGTACTCCCTGAGGGCCTCCACGACGGTGACCTCGTGGCCCTCCAGGTTGTCGACGATGGGCGTCGGTGTGTTGGCCAGCGAGAGGCCGAAGGCGTCTCCCAGGCTGTGGGCGGGGTCTGTGGAGATGACCAGGGTCCTGTAGCCCCGCTCTGCCAGGGTCAGGGCCGTGGCGGCGGAGATGCTGGTCTTGCCCACACCGCCCTTGCCTGTGAAGAGGATGACACGCATCGTGGGAACCAAGGAGAGGGTTGGGATAAAGGCTTTGGGCTGAGGTCATTGGTGAAGAATGGTGCAGTGTATGTAGCTATTCAGCGCGGAGAACGAGTTGAGCGGTCTATACGTGAGTAACCCTTCCCAGAAGGCTGGCCGCGGCGCAGAGGCCGCTCTTACAGCATTTACCACAGGTTGAACAGCTACACCGGATGCGAAAGCAG
>JAJISG010000272.1 GCA_022848835.1 Thermoplasmatota archaeon
CAGCTCCGCCTCTCCAGTCCCTCGTACAACGTCTACGGGGTTGCCCTCTTGGGAGCTCCCGCGGTCCTCATCGGCTTCAACGAGAACATAGCCTGGGGTTTCACCAACGTGGGTGCTGATGTGGTCGATTTCTTTGAAGAGAAGGTGAGGCCCGAGAACGAGATGCAGTACCTGTACCGTGGCCAGTGGAAGGATTTCGAAGTGAGGGAAGAAGTCATTCATGTCAAAGGAGGTAGCCCGGTCACCCTGGAGATGAAGATATCCGTTCACGGGCCAATCATAACAAGCCACGACCAGACGGTGTCCATGCAGTGGACGGGGCACAGGCCAACTTTCGAACTCAGGGCCCTTCTCAATCTCAGCAAGGCCTCAGGCTGGGGGTCGTTTAGGAGGGCCTTGCAGGATTTCCACGTGCCCGCACAGAACATAGTCTACGCTGACCGCGCTGGTAACATTGGCATAGTCGTCAACGGCCTTTTTCCCATCAGGGGCCAGGGATTGGGCCGAGTACCTGTGGATGGTTCCACAGGTGACTATGACTGGGTGGGTTTCGTCCCTTTTGACGAGCTTCCCGCTTCTTTTAACCCATCCCAGGGATTCCTGGTAAGCGCAAATCAGAAACCGACCCTCGAGAACGACCCCTATCTCGGCTGGGACTGGGCCGATAGGTTCCGCGCTGTCAGGATTAACGAGGTCCTGGAGGCGTCGAATTCCATCAGCGTCGATGACATCAAGGCCCTTCAGTTGGACCATATCTCTGTCGCGGCTCGGGAATTCGTCCCCTTTCTCATCAACGCCTTCCAGTCCCTCGATGACGACGGAGCATCCCTACACCTCAAGGCCCCAGAAGCAATCGGCCGCATCGTCAACTGGACGATCTTCTCTAGGTCCAACATGGACGCCCGAAGGGTTGAGCCCACCCTCTACTGGATGTGGCTCTACAACTACCGGGAGGCCGCTTTCGGTGATGAGTGGGATGGCCATGACCTGGACCAAGTGCGACTGCCCTCGGTGACCGTCCTGGAGGCGTTGACGAGGTCAGAACCCTCGTCACCTTGGTTTGACGACGTCAAGACCGAGCTGAAGGTGGAGGATCGGGACGATGTGATTCGAAAGGCTTTCGTAGAGACCTTAAACAATCTGGAGAGGGAGATGGGAACAGAGATGGACGAGTGGCTCTGGGGCGACCTCCACGTCCTCCAGATTCGTCATCTTACAGAGCTCGAGGCCCTTAGCTCAGAGGTGATGGCCCGGGACGGAGGTAGCTTCACGCTGGACGTGGCTCATGGCTCCTTCACCGATGGCAATCTTCTGGTTACGAGTGGTCCTTCCTGGAGGATGATCGTAGATTTCGCGCCGACTCTTGCGGGAGGGCTACCGGAGGGCCTTGGCTCCCATCCCGGCGGCCAGAGCGGTAACCCCTTGAGTCCCCACTATCAGGACCTGTTGGAACTCTGGAGGAACGGCGAGTATCAGGAGCTGCAGCTGTCCGACCAGGAGGATTTCGCGGCGGTTGCTGTGACACGAGGGTGGTGGTAGTGGAGGTCGTGACTCGAGCGCATCCCTGGTACACAGTCCTACCGCTGACCACCATACTGGTATATCTGCTGACGTTGACCGGGTTTTGGCAGCTCATTTTCGGGGCTGGCCTCCTGGCTGGAATCCTCATGAAAAGGCCTTTGGCCTCGTTCATGGTGGGGCTTCTTGGAGGATCTGTTGCATGGGGACTTCCTCTGGTCATCGCCTCGCGATACTATCCCCTGGAGGACGTTGCCACACTGCTACTGGATATCATTGGGCTGCCATCATCCCTGACGTTCCTTCCCTACGCAGGGACAGTCATCATCGCCGCAATCACCACTGCCCTGGGGGCTCTCTTAGGGGCATATGTCTACACCCTCGTTGAGGAGATTCGCATGGAGATTCCCTAGGCGTGATTAGTCACAAGGACAGGGACGGAGTACGCGTACATTCAACATTTACCGGCGGTGTAGAAGGAGTTGCCGTCTCCGACAGCGGCCTCTGACTACACAGTGAATGCTGCCTCATTCATCCTCCTTCCCGCGAGTATCATGCATGTGCCGAAGGCAATTAACCTCGGCTACAGAGGCCAAAGGATGGCGGGTATGGTCAACCCTGAGGGATGTGGCAGGGCGATGACACCAACGAGGACTAGTAAGTGAGACGTTCCGTATTCGATGAAGATAGCGGCAACAACGTCGTGGATACTACCCTCTGCGATACCTTATCGCTATTCCTTCTTCTCTTATTGACCCAAGGTTCATCGAGCACAACCTGTCTCCTCTTACGTGTTCTGACTCAGACTTCTGCGAGGCACCGGGATACCTGAGGAAGCGACACCCGAGGGTCCGCGCGTGGAATGTGGACAGCCTGAGCGAAGACACCCCAACCTTTATTCCAACATCGAAGCTTCCCGCACCATGCCTCCAGACCTGGAGGGATGGGAGTCAAAGTTACCTCAGCCGCCGAGTCCGGTCGCCAATTATGCGA
>JAJISG010000273.1 GCA_022848835.1 Thermoplasmatota archaeon
CTCGAGGCCAGTCGAGGCCATGGTGGCGGACCCATGAGGAGAGGACTACCCCATACTCCTTCAGATAGGATGCCGCTCTCTGCTTCCCATCGTTACCGACTCCGTTACGCTGCTCCTCGATAAAGTCCATGAAGCGGTCTATGAAGGCCTTCCTATCCCGCCTGTAAGCCTTTATGACCGCCTGAGGGGTGGAGTCCTCCAGACGGCAGAAGCGGGCGAGGATTCTGAGGTTCTTATCCGCCGTGAGCTCGCTCCCCCTGGCGAGGTTCTCAAACCATCGCCTTACATCATCATTCTCAAGCAGCTCTCTGCTTGCCACACTACGAGTAACGAATACATAGTATAAATAGTGTGCTAAGCGGACGCGGAGGGATTCGAACCCTCGACTGCCGGCTTAGGAGACCGGTGCCATATCCAGACTAGGCCACGCGTCCTCTAATCCTTGTAGCGTCCGCCCGATGTACAGTCCTAATTTTGGATTGGACGCACGCCAGCGGACGATAATATAGGAGCGAGTACTTGACCTTATCAATGGCCTCCTCAGACGAGCTTGCCGTCAAGATTACTGGCCTCGATGCGTACGTGGTTGTTGACCGTCTCGTACAGGGCCTAGCGGGAGGAGGTCTTCGTTTCCATCCATCGGTGGATCTGTATGAGATGAGGAGGCTCGCCCGCACCATGACCCAGAAGTGGGCTCTCCTGGAGTTGCCCTTCGGGGGCTGCAAGCTCGGCATTCGAGGCAGACCGGATAAGGCTGACAAGTCAATCCTCTTGGAGGGGTTTGCCCGCGAGGTAAAGACTTTTGTCCGAGGCAGAATCTTCACGGGTCCCGACATGGGAACATCCCCCTCCAACCTCAGAATCTTCTTCAACGCAGTAGGCCAGGATTCCTATGACGTTGTCGCGAAGAGGCTCCGCTCATTGGGCTACCACTCGACTCCGAAGGGGGCGTACATCACCATACTGAGGGCTCTCCAAGTGGACATAACGGGTCTGGCCACCGGTAGAGCCGCTGCGGAGGCCTGGAGGAAGATGGGCGGTTCCCTAGAGGGTGTGACTGTTTCAATTCAGGGTTTTGGCAGCGTTGGGAGGGCTGTCGCGCAGGAGATGAATCGCCTCGGCGCCACCGTCGTTTGTATAGCAGATGAGCTTGGCTGCCTGTGGAACCCCAAGGGGCTAGATCTGAGCCGACTCTCAGGATCCACTCCAGGGTTGATGAGCCGACACAATCTGCCCTATGGGACTGAGGAGCAAGCGGGGGAACGATGGCTTGATGTGGACGCCGAGGTCCTGGTCCCCGCCGCAGTTGCCGATGCCATCAATTGGGACAACGTCCAGAAGGTTCACGCAAAGATGGTTGTAGAAGCAGCTAACATCCCCGTTCCTGAGGACGTTGAAGAACAACTACACAAGAGCGGGACCCTCGTCCTTCCCGATTTCCTGGTGAACGGAGGGTTGGCTGCCGCCTTCGGGACCCTTCTGACCAGCGTTTGGGAGACGCCGGAGGATGTTCTGAAGGATGTGGTAGGTAGAATTGTCTCCTCGACATCCGAGGTGATGGACCGGGCTCTCACTCAGGGACGATTCCCCAGGGAAGTGGCAAGGGAAGTGGCGATGGGTAAGCTGCAGGACTAGGCCGTTTCTGCCTCGCCCTTCTCCTTTTTCGTGTACTCTTCCACAAAACGAATGCTCTTCAAGCCAGCCAGGTCTCGCAGATCACTTATGACCTTGTACTTGCTCACGAACCACTTTTCGTCGTACTTGCACACCTCTGGAAGGACGATGTCAGCGTTTCCCTTCTCCACCTTGACCTTGAATTCACCAGCACCACCGCCGTAGTCCATCTCGATGATGGCCAGGACCTTCGCTTTGGCACCTTTGACCTTCTTCTTCACCTTGAACTTGTAGAGGAGGGTCTTTCCCGCCAACGGGTTGTTGAAATCCACTCTCACCCTGCCGGCGGTAACGGCGCTTACAAAGCCATTGCGGTCCCTAATGTGGACCTCCATACCTGGCTTGGGATCAATCTCCTGGCGATGAAACTCCCTGATGGGGAAGAGTTCAACAAGCTTGGGATCCCTCTCCCCCATGCCCTTCTCTGGGGGAATAATCACCTCCTGCTCCTTCCCCACATCGACGCCTGTGAGGGCCTCGTCCATGCCTTTCATGAGCCTCTCCTTGCCAACGACAGTAGGGACCTCCCCGTAGGTCCTCTTCTCATCGTACAGCTCATGCTCCTTGGCCAGCTCCTCGCTGGTGGTGTCGAAGAGCTCCTCGTGACCGGCGGGGTTCTTTATCCAGCCATCGTACTCGAAGTAGACGAGGTCCCCTTCCTTCACTTTCTCCGCCAAAGAACCACCTGAACGCTCAGCCAATCTCGCTCTACCAATAAAGCTTTCCCAGTGGAAGCTAGCGATGGATGTCAAAACCCAGGTTTTCAGAGATGGATTTGTAACGGTTCCTGATTGTGACTTCCGTGACGCCGGCGACCTCCGCAACGTCCTTCTGGGTGCAGGGGCGTCCACACAGCATGGCGGCGATGTATATAGTGGCAGTGGCC
>JAJISG010000274.1 GCA_022848835.1 Thermoplasmatota archaeon
GCTCGATGTCACGTCCTATCCCATCGTGGGTGTTACCCAGGACTTCGCCAATAGAAATGAGTTCACGTTCCATATGGTGGCCGAAGGTTATGAGACCCCGAGGGAGGTGTGGACCGCTCTCATGGGGGACCCGAGCCTTGCAGTGGTTGACAGGAACGCCCAGGCCGTAGACTTCGGTCCCAGCTTCGACTTCCGGGCGGATGTGGACGATGTTCTGACCCTGATGAACGCCCGAGGAGAGGAGATGAGCGTCAAGGTGATCGGGATCCTCGACGCCCGTTTTGTCCCCGGCATCTTCATCTCGGCCGACAGGCTGGAGGAGATCACCGGCATCACCAAGCCAACCCTGTTCTACTTCAAGGCCGCCGAGGGGGAGGAGGTGGCGGCTCTGAGCAGGGACCTGGAGCGGGAGTTCGTGGACTACGGCCTCCAGACCGTCGTCATCATGGAGGAGGTGGAGGAGAGCCTGGAGGTCACCCTCAACGTCATGCAGCTCATACAGGCCTTCCTGGCCCTGGGCCTGGCAGTCGGCATCTCTGGTCTGGGCGTGCTGGCGGTGCGGAATGTGGTGGAGAGGAGGTCCATGATCGGCACCCTCAGGGCCCTCGGCTTCAGGAGGGAGATGGTGCTGAAGACCTTCCTGCTGGAGCTCTCCTTCGTGGCGGTCCTAGGCATTCTCATGGGACTCGTCCTGGGCATCGCCCTATCCTACAACCTCTTCACAAGCATGAACCTGTTTAGCGGAGCGGAGTTCGTGATCCCCTGGCCCAACCTTCTCTTCATCCTGGCCTTCTCCTTCATAGCCAGCGTCCTTGCTACCCTATCCCCGTCCTTGAGGGCCTCCAAGATGCCGCCCGCTGAAGCGCTACGCCAGGTTTTGTAGTCGAATTCTGAGGGCGGTCGTCATGGCCAAAGTTGGCATGGGGTCCACCCATGTGGCGACACCTTTCGCGCCATGAGCCTTTAGAAAGGCTGAAGTCTCCCCTGGAGAAGCAGACGGTCCTCGAGACATCTCCGGTGGCCTGCGACTCGAGCCAACAACCCTGCTGCCCTGCCAACCGAAGGAATCTTTCCTACAGTTTTATGGTGGTTTAGGGAGGGAACAGATTGGTGGCACTCCTCAAAAACGAGACCAAGATCAAGCTACTCTGGTACCTCCTCCTCTCAGCGATAGGCGTCTTTCACGCCGAAGTGCTGAGCGGGAGCATGCCAGATGTTCTGTATAACCCTGCCAGCTTCGCTCTCGTCACCCCTGTGTACGCAGTGCACTACGTCCTCTTCGGGGACCTAATGATGCGCTACGGGCGGAGCAACCGCAAGATACTCTACCTCTTCGGCTCCCTGACGGGCATGTACGAAACCTTCATCACCAAGGTGTACTGGTCTCCTCCATGGAATCCAGAGGCTGCGGGTGCTCTGGGGGTTGCATGGGTAGAGCTCCTCTGGATAGGCTTCACGTGGCACGCCTTCATGAGCTTTATCATACCCTTCACGCTGATGAACGGCCTCTTCTCGCCCGGGAAGAGGAAAGCCTTCCGGACGAGGGACTTGAGGGCAATACTCCTCGTCGCTCCCGTCATGGGGGCCATCCTGGGCTACGGTTTCGGTAGGAGCATCGAGGCGATGTTGACTTCCGTTCTTCTATCGCTCCTCGTGATAACCCTCCTGGCGGTGGCCTTCTTTTTTGGGGCAAGAAAGTGGGGATTCAGGAGGACAGAACAGCTCATTTTCGGGAGAAAAGGACGCTGGCTAGCGATAGCCTTCTTCTCCGGTGTGTATGTCGGCTACGGCATCCTCCTAAGGCCGGAGTTCTTCCCACTGGGCCTTGCGCTCCTCCCGGTCATCCTCATCTACGCGGGTTTGATATACCTCGCCGCGAACCTGCTGCGATCCTCGAGGGAGCCAGAGCCTGCTGCTGCATCCCAAGCCCCAGAGCTGAGGCCCG
>JAJISG010000275.1 GCA_022848835.1 Thermoplasmatota archaeon
GGAACTGATGACTCCAATTATGAAGAACTTCATGGCCGCCTCTGTCGCCCGACTATCCTTCTTCCTGAAGGCCACCAGGGCGAAGGTGGCGATGCTCGCCATCTCGAAGGAAAGGTAAAGGACGAACAGATCGGTGGCGGCCGCCACTAGGATCATGCCGACGAGGGATATTAGCAAGAGGCCGTAGTACTCCCCTGGATTTCTGTCCTCCTCCGTGAGGAAGGCCCTAGATGCCAGCACGACAAGGATGCCGGTCAGGATAATGGCCAAGAAGAAGAATAGGGTGAACGTGTTCACCTCCATCATAAGCCAATCTATCTCCACCGCCACCGGCAGAGTCCAAAGCTCCAGACCCAGGCGCGACAGCAGGCCAAGTCCCGCCATATCCAGAGTTAGGAACAGGGCTAGACCCAGGCCAACGAGTGCGATGTCCGCGAGTCTGGCTTTCTTCTTGATGACGAAAGTGAGGGCGATGAGGAGGAAGCCGGTGAAGGTCAAGATGATGACAGGCGAAAGGACCAACCAGTCAGCGGGAGGCATCTATACCAACCCTCCCATCGACTCGAAGAGCGACCTCGTCCAGTTCGAGAAGAGGTCCATGAAAGGGGCGGGAAACAGGCCGAAGAGAACGAAGAGACCTGCAAGAATCGCTAGGGGGACTATCTCGTAGGCGGCGATGTCCCGAATGCTCCCCAGCTTCTCGTTGAAGGGACCGTGGACAGCCCTCTGGACCGCGAAGAGGTAGTACGCGGCGGTCAGTACTACTGTGAGGACCGGGATCATGACCCAGAGACCGAAGGCCTCGTAGGTTCCTAGGAAAACTGTAAATTCGGCGACGAAGCCCACGAGACCGGGAAGGCCAAGAGAGGCTAGGAAGGCCATGAGGATGAAACCAGAGAGGATGGGAACCCTGTTCATGATGCCTCCCAGCTCAGAAATGTTCCGAGTCCCGAGACGGTGTCCCACAGAGCCCGCCACCATGAAGAGGGCTGCGGAGATCAGGCCATGGGCGAACATCTGGAATATGGCCCCACTCATTCCCATCACGCCCCTCATCTCCCCGGGCGAGCCGTTGCTAAAGGCGAATAGAGAGGCGCCGATGCCCAGCATCACTATCCCCATGTGGCTGATACTCGAGTTGGCGATTAGTCTCTTCAGGTCATCCTGAGCAAGGCAGACCAAGGCCCCATAGAGGATGCTGATGGTACCGATGACGGCAAAGACCCAGAACAGACTCGAGGAAGCCTGGGGCAGCATCTGGACATTGACTCTTATGAGCCCATAGGCGCCCATCTTGAGAAGGACACCGGCAAGCAGTACCGAGCCTGCCGTCGGTGCCTCGACATGGGCGTCCGGCAGCCAGGTGTGCAAGGGCACCATAGGCAACTTAGTCCCGAAGCCTACAAGCAGGGCGAAAAAGAGGAGGGCCTGGACGACGCCGAGAGGAATCGGTCCCCTCTCAATTATGGCAATCATGTTGAAGGCGTCCACTCCCCCTCCCATGTAGAAGTAGAAAACGAAAATGCCCAGGAGGACCAGGAGGCTGGCAGCCTGGGTGTACAGGAAGAACTTGATGGCAGCATACCTCTTCCTACGACCCCCCCAGATAGCTATGAGGAAGTACATAGGGACGATCTGGAGTTCCCAGAAGATGAAGAACAGGAAGAAGTCCAGGGCCATGAAGACGCCTAGAATGGCGGTCTCCATCAGCAGCAGCATGACGTAGAACTCCCTGACGCGGTGGGACTCGCTTCTGGAGAATATGATGGCGAGAGGGGAGAGGATGGATGTCAGGAGGACCAAGGAGAAGGATAGTTCGTCTAACCCCAAGCGGTAGAAAACCTGGATGTGGGGTATCCAGAGGGTTTCCTCGTAGGCCTTGTAGCGTCCCGTGAGGGGATCCGCGCTTAGAGCCAGTAGGTCCGGTCTGAGGAAGCCCACGAGTAGATAGATGGAGAGGGCGAGAGGTATGAAGGAGATGATGGTGGCCATAATCCGCGCACTGCTCTCCTTCTTAGCGAACGTGTACGTCAGAAGGGCGCCGACGGCAGGAGCCAGGAGCATGAGACTGAGGACGGGGAACTGGAAGGCCACTCAGCCACCTCCTAACGCCAATGCCAGCCCGTCCTGAAGTATTCCGCTGTAGGGGTATATCTGGTTGATCCAGAGGGCCGGGAATAGGGCTGTCAGGATGATCATGGCACTCACCAAGGCCATAGGCAGGGACTCGTCCAACCGCAGGTCTCTCACCTCACCCAGGGCGGTGTTGAATTTCCCGAGGAGGACTCGATGCATGGTCCAGATGTAGTACGCCCCGGTGAGGACGATGCCGATGAGGGGTATGATGACCAGTTTCCTGATTTCCACCGGAAGTCCTGCATAGGTTCCTGAGAACACCATGAATTCGGAGATGAAGCTGTTCAACCCTGGCAACCCGATGGAGGCTAGGAAGCTGAATATCATCAGGAAGGCGAAGAGAGGCATCTTTGAAGCGAGGCCGCTGAGATGCGGTATCTCCCGCCTGCCCGTGCAATGTTTGACCGCACCAGCTAGCATGAAGAGGATGGCGGTTATGAGACCGTGGTTGAAGAGCTGGAATATGGCGCCAGTGATGCCTATGGAGGTCATTGTCGAGGCACCCAGGAGTACAAAGCCCATGTGCCCGATGCTCGAGTATGCTATCAGCCTCTTCAGGTCAATCTGAGCCAGGCAGACGAGGGAGGCATAGATGATGCTCACGACGCCGAAGATAGCCACAAGCCACCAGAGGTTCACCGCTGCACGGGGCAGCATAGAGTATCCTATCCTGAACAGTCCGTAGCCACCCATCTTCAGGAGGACACCTGCCAAGATGACGGAGCCCGCGGTCGGTGCCTCGACATGAGCATCCGGCAGCCAGGTGTGCAGGGGCACCATGGGCAGCTTCACCCCAAATCCAATGAGAAAAGTCAGGAAGATGGGTATCTGCAGGCCCAGGGACAGTCCAGGGGCCACCCGGGCAATCTCGATCATGTCGAGGGTGTTGGTGTAGAAGGCTAGGCTGAAGATTCCCAGGAGCATGATGACGCTGCCCACATGAGTGTATATGAGGAACTTGATGGCAGCATAGTGCCTGTTGGGACCTCCCCATATACCGATGAGGAAGTACATCGGGATGAGGACCAGTTCCCAGAAAACGAAGAACTGGAGGAAATCGAGGGAGATGAAGACTCCCATGAGGGCTAGGCTGATGATCTGGAGGAGGGCGTAGTACTCTTTCGGCTTGAACCGCTCCTCCATGGGGAAGATGACCGCCACCAGGAGGATCAGGGCCGATAGGAAGACCAGGGGCATGGAGAGACCGTCGATACCTACACGAAAGCTGACGGGCGTGTCGAGGATGCGGAACCACAGATACTCCTCGTAAGCGGTGTACGAGCCGCTTCCATCAGAGCGGAGGCCGAGATCGACTCCGGGGGATACGAAGTCTAGCAGTAGAACTAGGGACACCGCCAAGGTCAAGGACGCGAAGGCGATGGCGACCCACCTCGCCTGCGATCGGCTCCAAGGCCCGAGGAGTGCAATGGCTGCCCCCACCGCAGGCAGCGCTATCAGTAAGGAGAGGAGGGGAAGGGGCATGACTCACACCCCCAGAAGCGGGAAGACAACCAGGACCAGGAAGAGGAGGGCCGCTAACCCAAGGATGATTACTGCTGCGTAGGTCTGGACCTGGCCCGTCTCCCCTTTTCTCATGGTCCACCCTCCTCTCATGGTACTGAGGCTGATGCTGTTCACCAACCCGTCCACCGCCTTGCGGTCGAAGGTATCGGTGCCCCTACCCGCGAGGAGCGTCACGCGAGCGGTGAGGTTGACGAGGCCATCGATGACACGTCTGTCGAAGAAATCGCTGACCTTTGCCAGGCCGTAGACAAACCTGAGCCCGATGTCGTTGTACGCATCGTCTATCCAGTACCTCCTCTCCAGCATAGTGTGAAGGAAGGCTCTGGCCTTCGTGGCCGTGAAGGTTGAGGCGGGGATGTACCTCTTTAGGTAGACGAGGGAGGCAAGGCCAATACCGCCCAAGGCTGCCAGGAGGGAGGTGTATGTCAGGAAACTTCTTGGACCCGCGAACGTGTTCATGAGGATCCCGCCCGCCGACACGAACTCGGCGTGCGCCCCACCTACACCTGGAAATATGAGATTGCTGAAACCACCCATCGCAAAGATGACGAGGCCGGAACCTACGGCAAAGATCGACAGCACTACCAAAGGGATGGTCATCACTCTCGGTGC
>JAJISG010000276.1 GCA_022848835.1 Thermoplasmatota archaeon
CCGGTCTTTGCCTGTAATAGGGGAAAGCCCGTCTGCTTGACCCAGGTGTCCATCAGATTTGTGACGGGCTGACCTGAAGCTATTGTCAGGGCCTTCCATAGGTCTTCTGTGCGGGCGTTGCCATACTTGTTGGTGGACAGGTAGCCATGGATACCGCGCTGGAAGGTTTTCTCGTCCAGGAACTGTTCGAGCATCCAGAGGATGGCCGCTCCCTTGCTGTAGCTGATCCTATCAAAGATCTCACTGATCTCTGCTGGGTCCTTGACCGATACCTCGATGGCATGAGAGTTCTTCAGTCCATCCAAGTTGAGCCCGCCGGTGGTATCCAGGAAGAGGAACTGGGTCCACATGCTCCACTCAGGGTACAGCTGGGCAACGGCCTTGTTCCCCATCCATGAGGCGAAGCTTTCGTTGAGCCATAGGTCGTCCCACCACTCCATGGTGACCAGGTCGCCGAACCACATGTGGGCCATCTCGTGGGCAATCACCTCGACGATGCGCTGCTTGGTGATGGCGGAGGAGATCTTGGGATCGTAGAGGAGGGCTCGCTCGCGGTAGGTGATGGCACCCCAGTTCTCCATGGCCCCAGCTGCGAAGTCGGGGAGGGCGATATGATCGAGCTTCTTCAAGGGATATCGTATGCCAAAGTAGTCGTTCAGGTAGTTCAGCAGACGGATTGAGTTCTCCAAGGCAAAGCGCCCAAACTGCACCTTGTCCCGGGTCGCCCAGACCCTGATCAATGTACCGTCAGGGGCCGTGGCCTCCAGGGAGGCGAGATCGCCTACTACGAAGGCGAGAAGGTAGGTGGACATTCGAGGGGTTTCGGCGAATCTGACAGCCTTTGTGCCGTCGTCGAGGCGTGTCTCGGCGACCACATGAGTGTTGGATATCGCAGCATAGTCATGACGGATCACGAGGGTGACCTCAAATGTGGCCTTCAGAGCGGGCTCGTCCCAGCAGGGAAAGGCAAGGCGAGCGTCAGTAGCCGCAAACTGCGTGGCGGCCAGGAACCGCTTCTCTCCCCTGGGAGTGACGTACTGGCTGCGGTAGAAACCCCTGAGCTGATCATTAAGGATACCTGTGAATTGCATGGACAGCGTAGCGGGCCCTTTGGGGAGGGTGCGATCGAAGGAGAGGGTGACCGTCTCTTCGGACTCGTCCAAGTCGATTCCCTTGGCAGGAAGAGTGGTCCCCTCACCAAGCTTCACGCGGGCGGAGGAGACCTGGAGCTCAGAGGCATTGAGTGTGATGCTCGATACGGACTCTGTCACCTGAATGTCAACGCTCTCCTCTCCCTGAAAGGTGAATTCGTTTAGATCTGGCTTCAGAGAGAGGACGTACTTCTCAGGGCGCACGCTGGCAGGAAGGCGGACGCCAGTGATTTCGTTCGTTTCAGTCGTCTTCACGTTGCGGTTGCCTTGCGCTGCCGCTAACGTTCCGCGACTATCTAATTAACGTATCAAAATGGGCTCAGCCGGATTCGAACCGGCGATCTTCGCCGTGTGAGGGCGACGTCATAACCCCTAGACCATGAGCCCCATCTCACCAGGGTCATAGAAGTAGAAAATTCTTCTGGTGTGCGTCGTGGTCAGGCAGCGGCAACCTTTTAGGGAGGATATCTGATGGCTCACCGAGACTATGACCAAGGAATCAGCCAAGAAGACGCCAGCATCGGAGTTGCGGGAGGTGTTGCAGGGGCAAGGCTACGCTCTCAACCTCTCCACTGAGAGGAAGGGCGACGTTCTCACTGCCAAGCTTGAACTCCTCGATGTGAAGGAGGATAGATCCCTCCTCAGGCTCGTCGCCTCGGGCCGCTTGGAGGACATCAACCTCGCCCTGGGCTTCCAGGCCTCGGAGGAGGCTGTGTGGGAACTCATCCTCAGGTTCCTGAACCTCCTCGGCACTGGACGGACCTGATATCCCTCTCGATCAAGGGTTGACGGCACCTATTTATACGTCGTAGCGGATTGCGATGGTTACGGGGATGGAATCTTCCAACGTGCTTGTGGCCCTAGAGGAATGGGAGAGGTGGCGCTCCCGCAAGGCGAAGCTTGAGAGAGAGCTTCGTGACCTCCGGCAGCAGCGGAAGGTCCTTCATGCCAAGCTGGAGAGTGTCAAGAGGGAGCTGGGGTTCATAGAGGAAGCCCTCTTTGAGCCCTTGGAGACCTCAATGGACGCCTCTGCCTTGTCTCTGTTTCAGGCGGGGAGATGAAGATGGCCGAGGACAATCCCATCTGGGAGGAACGCAGGAAGTGGCTCGGTCTCAAGCGGAAGCTGGAGAGCGACATGGAGGGTCTGGAGAGGCAGGAGTCCTTCCTGATGCAGGAGCTGGACAGCATAGACGATCAGGTGGCCTACTATGGCTCTCTGACGAGGGAGATGAAGAAGACCCTGGACCCCCCCAGGCTGTCTCACTTACTTCGTTCCTGGAGGAAGGCCTGAACTTCATCCCTTTATGGGGCTAGGCTCATGCGGGTAGCCGTTGGCGGGAACCTCATGGATGCCAGGACCGTCTCGATGGAGGAGGAGGTCATCAAGCTCATCGACCAGCGACTGTTGCCCGGAGAGTTCGTGATCTTCGAGGCGAGGGACTACAGGGAGGCCGGCTTCGCCATCACCGAGATGGTGGTCAGGGGTGCCCCGGCGATCGGGGCAACTGCCGCGTACGCGATGGCCCAGGCCCAGATGCAGGGCAAGGACCTGGAGGAGGTGGCTCGCCACCTGCGATCCACTCGGCCTACGGGCCACGATCTCTTCTACGCCATAGAGCTGATGCTCCAGGCCTTCAGGGAAGGCAAGGACCTGGCCAAGCTCGCGGAGGAGTACGCCGAGGACAGCGTTCGTCGCTGCCGAGCTATCGGTAGGCATGGCCTCGAACTGGTTCAGGACGGGTCGAGGGTCCTCACACACTGTAACGCTGGAGCCCTGGCAACGGTGGATTACGGGACCGCCCTCGCACCCATCCGAGCGGCCAAGGAGTCTGGACGAGAGGTGTTCGTCTTCGTGGACGAGACGAGGCCCCGGCTACAGGGCGCCAGACTCACAGCCTGGGAGCTGGCCCAGGAGGGGATCGAGCATGCCATCATCGCGGATAACGCTGCCGGACTCCTCATGGCTCGGGGAGAGGTGGACCTCGTCATCGTAGGGGCCGACAGAGTTGCGAGCAACGGAGACGTAGCCAACAAGATCGGGACATACGAGAAGGCCGTCCTCGCTAAGGAGAACGGCATCCCCTTCTACGTCGCCGCTCCGGTGAGCACCTTTGACTTCTCCATCCTCAGCGGCGCGGAGATACCCATCGAAGAGCGTAATGAGCAGGAAATCAGGCAGGTCGGAGGTGAGCTGATAGCTCCCGAGAAGAGCCGGGTCCGCAACCCCGCCTTCGACGTGACCCCGGTCAGGTATATAGCGGGTTTCATAACCGAGGTCGGAATCCTGAAGTCAGATGAGCTATCGGTTCTCAAGGAGGAGGCCGAGAGGTCAAAGGGTAAGTAAAGCCCTCGTCTAAAGCTTGTGATTGCATGGTCCTGACCAGCAGCGTTGTTAGCCACCTCTGGTTCCTAGTGAGGGACCTAGACAAGGCCATCCGTTTCTTCGGCGATGTTCTAGGACTCCGCCTCCTAGAGGCACGAAAAGGGGCGGCGAGGTTCGATGCGGGTAACGTGACCATCGGCCTGTATGAGTTGGAGGATGCTGAGGACAGCCCCACCATCGTGACCTTCAGGATGGAGAAGGGGATCAGGAAGTTCCACGCCTACTTGAGGAAACAGGGCGTGAAGTCAAAGTTCGTCGATATGGATTTCATAGGCCAGGTCCTCACAGTGGAGGACCCGGAAGGTCACATCTTTTGGGTGCACCAACCCAGGGAAGAGTAGGTTAAGGATCTACTCGAGCCCGCATCCACTATCGACCTAGGATGTGCCGCAGGAAGACCTTTATTCTATCCCTTTCTATGGAGGGTCGTGCTTCTCCTCTCCACATGGTTTGGCACCTTCCTCCTTGAGGAGGGAAGGGTGGTCAAGTCGATCCCCTTTCCCAAGGATCCGCAGGTCCTCGCGAAGAACATGCTGTTGATGGACGATAGGAAGGTGCTGAAGGAGGAGAGAATGATCACTGAGGGCCTGGAGGAGTTTTTCGTGGCGGAGAGGCGGCTGGAGTCCCTGGGAGGTGTCTTTACACAGGAGGCTCCACCATTCCTAAAGCCAGAGGACTTCGACTTCGACACCGGGCTTCTTCGAGAGGCCATGATCGTAGTGGGCAAGCTGATGATGAAGAGGGCCGTGCACCCCGCGGACCACATCATTCAGGCCGTCAGAACTCTGGACGATCTGACACATACCGTCAACCTCCTGATGGAGAGGCT
>JAJISG010000277.1 GCA_022848835.1 Thermoplasmatota archaeon
GATAGGTGGCCTCCCGACTGAGATCTTAACTCCGCCGGGCACCTTCCAGCCTAGAGTATCGACCTACTTGGGACCCGGCGCTTCTGGGGCGCTGGTGGATGCGGCCTGTTCGGGTGTCACGGACCAGTACGCGCGGAAGAAATACCAGAATGCACCCGTACCTAGGCCGTAGAGCAGTGCGGTAAGGAAGAGAGGCATAGACAGGTCGATGGTGAGCAGGTAAGCACCAAGCGTCGTACTCATCGCGAAGGGTAGCCTGAAGGACGCACCGGTCACGGCACTGGCCGCCGACCGCTCGTCAGGGTCCACAGCCCCCATGAGGAAGGAAGACATCACAGGCCATACCATGTTCATCAGGGCGTTGCGAGCCACGTAGAGGATGGAAACTGTAAGCAAGGCGACGGCCCCGAGGGCGGCCGTGAAGGGCATGGCGAACAGAATCAATGTGGCGGCCACCTGGGCTACCACGACTGCACGGATCATGCCCGCCCTCTTTGCAAATCTGGGGGCGAGTAGGAAGGCGAAGGCGTTGACGACGCTCGACACGGCAAAGAGGGGTCCCGTGAACGCCTCCGCTACGGCAAACTGCAGCAGGAACCAGAGGGAGAAGATTGGGATGATGATCCCTGCGCCGAAACCGATGAGGAAGTTTGCCACGAAAAACTTAGTAATTATCCTGAGGGACCGTCGTGGGAGGAGGCCCCGAGACTTTACGGGCGTACGCCGTTGTAAGTGTATGAATGGTATGATAGCGGGAACGATGAATATCAGAAGGCCCATGGCGAGGAACAGGGGCTGGTATGCTTCCTGGGGCGTTGCCCCTCCCTGGATTGCTCGATCGGCGGCCACTGCCAAGAGACTGCCCACCGCGAAAGCAATGGCAGTCACAAAGAAGCTCCGGCCAAAGACCCTGGTCCTCGTCTCGGTCGTGCTAGCATCGGCAAGAAGGGCGTTCCAGGTCGAGAAGTAGAGGGCCTCGGCCATCCCGAAGATTGCCGCTATGGTCAGCAGCCCCTCGAAGGTGTCGAGGAAGGCGAGGAGGAGGATAGCGACGGTGGCGAAGATGCCGCCCAAGGCAAGCATGAGTCGTCGGCCGAAGCGGTCCGCCAAGATTCCAATGGGCAAGATGAAGGCGACGGCGACGAGTCCCATCGTCGTGAAGAAAAGGCCGATGAGAGCCGTCGGAATCCCGGGCAGTCGCTCGAGGTAAATTGGAATAGCGACGAATGTGAAACCTATGGGAACGTTGAATAGTGCCCCGCCGCCGATGAGTAGGATGACATTTCGGTTGACAGCCTGGCTCGAGCCTCCAGGAAAATGCTCCGAACGCTCGTCATCGCTGCGCACACCTGGCCTCCGTGGGGAGGGTTCAAGCTAGTCCTGCTCTAGAAGATTTGGGAGCGCCACGTCCAGATCAGGAAGTTACATGGACAATTTCGTAGCTTTCAGGCTTTCCCAGAGCTTCCAGGGCGAATCTCTCCGCCGCCTCCGCTGACCCCCGACGGTATCTCTTCTCCAGGAACTCTGTTACCCTCTTGTTGTCCTGTCCGATGGCGGCCGCATTCGCCTCGACAACAGCGCCGCTTGGATCGAACTGAAGCAATCTGACCCCGTCGCCCAAGGCGCTTGCGACCAACAGGGCCGCGCAGAGAGGTCGCTTTCTTCGGTCGATGGTGTGCTCCCAGTAGAACTCCACCAGCCGCTCTGCCAACTCATCAGTGGTCTTCGGATCTGCCCTCCTTACGTGGTTTTCCAGCATGCGAGCATCCGATACGATACCTGAAATCAGCATGGCCACGCGATGCCCTAGGCGTTTGATCTTCTCGATCTTCCTCTCGAGCTTGGATGGCAGTGAAGTAGTGCCCACGAGGACGGCACCTCCATTGTACGCCACGCCCACTCCCGGGGACCCCCTCATGGACCCTTCCCTGGCATACTCCAGCTGGTATATTCGACCATCAGGGGCGACAATATTCTCCCTGTCGAAATCTCGCGGCATCGGGCCCGCGGTGCTGACGAAGGCCACGAGAGCCGCTCGCACCAGTTCAGCCTTGCTTGCGAAGGGTCCTGTCCGCACGAGTGAATCTAGATATACGTCTATATCCTCGGGGATAACCGTTCTAATCTCTGTCATACCGTGTCACTCCACTCTGACGTATTGCAAACGTATCTCCAACGTATGATATAGATATAGAGCCTTCGGTGGGGGAACTTACAGCCCTAATGACCCCATCAGCTGAAGGAACAGCACCTGGAGCTTACTCCAGCAATCCTTTAATATCCCCTGAGGCCATCCCCCGGATGAGGAGGGTTTGCATTGGAGGAGAAGCCATGGATGAAGGCCTGGCCTGAAGGAGTGCCTAACACACTTGAGTATCCTGAAATTCCCCTTTTCCAGATTCTGCGGGACACAGCCGCCAGAGTCCCTCAGAAGACAGCCACCATCTTCTTCAACAAGCGCATGAGCTACCAGGAGTTAGACGCGCTCTCGGACAAGATGGCTGTAATGCTCAAGGAGATGGGGGTCGAGAAGGGGGATCGAGTGGCCCTCTTCCTGCCCAATAGTCCTCAGTTCGTCATTGGCCATTTCGGCATCTTGAAGGCGGGTGGGGTGAGCGTGCCCTTCAATCCCACCTACAAAGGGCGGGAGGTCCAGAGACAGCTCGAGAACTGTGACGCACGCATCATGCTAGCCCTGGACATCGTCTATGATCCCGTTCATAAGGTCAGGAAGGAGACGCCCTTGGAACACGTCGTCCTCACCAGCATAGTGGATTACATGCCGGGAGGGCTGAGGACGTTCGCCTCTCTGAAGAAGGACATACGCCCGAGGAGCTATCCCGATACTCTTCGTTTCAAGGACCTACTGAATAAGGCGTTGGGGGAGCCTCCAGAGGTGGACATCGACCCCAAGGAGGACGTTGCCGTCCTACTCTACACGGGTGGCACCACAGGCACGCCGAAGGGGGTCATGCTCACCCATTACAACCAGGTAGCCAACGCGGTGCAGGCGGGAGCCTTTGGCTACTTGGGGGAAGACGCCGTCGTCATGGCAGTCCTTCCATATTTCCATACATATGGCATAACAATCTGTATGCACACACCCATTCACCTAGGTGGAAGCATCGTCCTGCTGCCCAAGTTTGGCATAAAGGAGACCCTTAAGGCGATCCAGAAGTACCGCCCCACCCATTTCCCAGGCGTGCCAACCATGTACGTCGCCCTGCTCTCCTCTCCCGAACTGCAGAAGTACGACCTCAGATCGATCAAGTTCTGCGTCTCCGGGGCGGCACCCCTCCCTCCTGAGGTCGCTAGAAGGTGGAAAGAGGTAACGGGGGCGATGATCGTGGAGGGTTACGGGTTGACAGAGACGAGCCCACTGACCCATGCGAATCCTATGGATGATTGGGGCAAGGTACGTTTCGGTTCCATCGGCATTCCAGTGCCCGATACGGAGGTCAAGGTGGTGGACCTGGAGACAGGAGCCAAGGAGCTACAGCAGGGGGAGATCGGCGAACTGCTCATCCGAGGCCCCCAGGTGATGAAGGGTTACTGGAACGAGGATGAGGAGACCCGCCAGGTGTTGCGCGATGGTTGGTTCTACACGGGAGACATAGCCAAGATGGACGAGGACGGCTACTTCTCCATCGTGGATAGGAAGAAGGATATGATCATAGTGGGCGGCATCAATGTGTATCCTAGGGACATCGAGGACGTGCTGTTCGAGCACGAGGCAGTCGAGCTGGCCGCCGTCATCGGAGTCCCAGATGAGTTCCATGGCGAGACTCCAAAGGCCTTCGTGGTCCTCACGAACGATTACAAGGGGAAACTGACGGAGAAGGAGCTGCTGGATTACTGCATTGAGAATCTGGCCAAGCACAAGGTTCCCAAGTACCTGGAGTTCAAGGATGAGCTTCCCACGACTCTCATCGGTAAGGTGCTGCGAAAGGAACTTCGGGAGGCTCCAACGTCGGAATAGACCCGTGGGGTCTCGCCTGTGGAGGAACTGGCCTGGAAGTCAACCTCATCCACCTCTCGAAACTCGTGAACCGCGGGGCGGTCAGAGAATCTTCTTTAAGACCTCCTCTATCCTAGCCCGAGGGGCGACGCCCACCACCCTGTCGATAAGCTGCCCGTCCTTGAAGAAGAGGAGGGTGGGGACACCCATGATGCTGTACTTTGCAGGTGACCGGGCGTTATCATCTATATTCACCTGGACAAAGGCGACCCCGTCCTGGTACTGCTCTGCGAGCTCCTCAACAATGGGTGTAATGACCTTGCATGGCTGACACCAAGGTGCCCAAAAGTCTACCACCAATCGACTCTCTCCTTTCACCAGGTCTTCGAGCTCGTCGTCTGTAATGTCGTCGGGTTTGGTGGCCATGTGGACCAATAGGGCAGGGAGGGTTAAGACCCTAACTATCGACCCCGCCGCCTCGACCTCCTTCTCACTCTTCGTTGAAGCCTCTCCGGCGGCTTCTCGTGGGTTCTCCTGACCCTCTGAATCAGGGTCTCCACCTCAGACTTCAGATCCTCCGCAATGAACCGACCAGTGTGTGCGTCGGCCCTGGCCGCTATGGCTAGCTTCGCCGCCAAACCCCTGGCAATGGCGCCTCTCTGCCAATACGGCGCATTGTGCACCCATGGGTGCTGGAAGAGAACGCCGTGCTTGGGAGGCTTCGTTCCCTTCTTCAGGTGTCGAAACAGGGCCTTCTCTGCACCCAGGAGCTGAACAGTACTGGCCGGCATCCTGGCCAGCTCGCCCAGGCCACCTGCGTGGGAGAGCATTCTGGCACCGATGATGGGACCTGCCAGGTGAGCCACGTTGGGCACCAGATCTCTCATCTTTCCCTCGAGATAGGCCTCGAGATGTGATCGACGACCATAGAGTTCCCGGGCTAGCTCCGCCAGTCCCTGGATCGCCCTCATGTCATCGGCTTCAAGGTCAGCTCCCACAGACTCCGCGGCTTCGATGGGCATCTCCTCCCGCTTACCGTGCTCGGCCACCAAACGCAGAAACTCCCTCGTATCTACTATCCGGATCAGCTCGGGAAAGTGGA
>JAJISG010000278.1 GCA_022848835.1 Thermoplasmatota archaeon
ATCGTCGTGGAGATCAAGGATGGGAGCGGCCTCATCCACCGCTGCCCCCAGTGTAACAGGGTAATCCGCAAGGGCACATGCAGAGTCCATGGAGAGGTGCAAGGAAAGCCGGATCTCAGGACAAAGGCGGTCATCGACGACGGTAGCGGGGCCCTCACAGCCATATTCAACAGGGAGCTGACAGAGGCCCTGCTTGAGAAGGGGCTAGAGCAGTGCATGTCGGAGGCCAGAGAAGCCATGGACCAGGAGGTCATCAGGGATGCCTTGGGGGACCTTCTCATCGCTCAGCCCGTGGAGGCCAGGGGAAACGTGACCAGCGATGATTACGGGCTGATGATGATAGCTCGATCGACTAAGGTTCTCCAGGTCGACATACAGCAGGAGGCCAAGGCACTGCTGGAGAAGCTTGGGGTCTGATCCGATGATTCGAGAGGCTGCCTGGAGGATTTTTGCCGGAGAGTACACGGACTCTAACCTGGAACATGGCTCGGAGGGCGAACGCGCCCCTAGCTACGTGATCACTCCCCTGGGAGCCAAGGTAAATCGCCTCTTTCTGGTGGGCGTCGTTACCGACGTCGAAGACATGGGAAGCGAGACACAGCCGATGTGGAGGGCGCGCCTCTCAGACCCGACCGGTATCTTCCACGTCTATGCGGGACAGTATCAACCAGAGGCCTCCGCCGCCCTCTCCCAGATCAAGCCCCCCGCCTTCTGTGCTATCATGGGGAAGGCCAGGACCTACTCCCCCGAGGACGGGGTGGTCTACACCTCCGTGAGACCCGAGATGATCAAGCTGGTCGACGCGAAGCTGAGGGACTACTGGATACTGGACTGTGCCAAGGATATGAAGAGAAGAATCGAGGCGCTGGAGGAGGCTCAGCATATGAACCCTGCCACCGTTGACGGTCTCATTGCTCTGGGCCACAGGAAGAGCCTTGCGGAAGGCATCGTCCTCTCCCTGCAACACTACGGGAGAGTGGACATCGGTAGGTACAGGGAGATGCTCACCGACGCGACCAAGTACCTCCTCCCAGAGTACCACGAGAGGTTGGAGGGATCGGAGGAGAGTGAGGACAATGAGGAGGAGCAGCTGGTGCTCGAGATTGTCTCCACCCTAGACACCGATGGGAAGGGCGCTTCATGGGATGAGATCGTCGGCTCAGCGAAGAAGAAGGGGCTGAGCAAGGAGAAGCTGGAGGAGGTCACTAATCACCTCTTGGATAAGGGCCTCCTCTATGAACCGATCCTCGGGAAGATTCGGCGCATCTGAACCTATTGCCATCAACGGATAGGAACCCCCTTAGGACGACCGCGAACGCTTCAGGGAATGCGTTCCGCCGACCAAAATCCCTTTATCAGCCCAACTCTTTCGCCCACCATGAAGCTCCTCCGAAAGGGAAAGGTCAAGGAGGTCTACGAGGTCGGTGGCAAAGAGCTCGAATTTCTCTTCACCGACAACATATCGGTCTTCGACAAGATCATCCCCTCCCAGATTTCCCACAAGGGCGAGACACTGTGTCGAACTAGTGCCTTCTGGTTCGGAGCCGCCGCCTCCATGGGCATCAACAACCACTTCGTCGAAGTCCTCGAGGGCAACAGGATGCGAGTGAAGAGGGTGGAGGTAATCCACGACTACTCCAAGATCACATCCAAGACCAGAAGCTACCTCATACCAATGGAGTGGGTCGCCAGGTACTACGTTGCTGGTTCCCTCTACGATCGCCTGAAGGAAGGAGATATCCGCCCGGAAGAGGTGGGCTTCCCATCTGGGCATCAGGTGGAGTATGGGGAGAACCTGCCGGAACCCTATCTGGAGGTTACAACCAAGCTGGAGAAGGTGGACCGGCTGCTATCGAGGGAGGAGGGTCTAGACATCTCCGGGCTGACGGGTCAGGAGTTCGATGAGATCTGGGAGACCGTCCTCAAGCTAGACGAGAGAATCGAGAGAGAGGTACGGAGGCGGGGTCTGGTCCACGTAGATGGCAAGAAGGAGTTTGCCATGGATGGAGAGAGATCCGTGATGGTGGTGGACACCTTCGGCACTGCGGATGAGGACAGGTTCTGGGACAGGGATCAGTTTGAGATGGGCAGGTTCGTCGAGCTCAGCAAGGAGTTTGTCCGACAGCACTACAGGAACACTGGCTACTTTGGCGAACTCTACGAGGCTCGCCGTCTGGGAGAGGAGGAGCCAGACATACCATCGCTGCCCCAGGATATGGTCAGGCAGGTCAGCGACCTCTATGTGAGCCTATTCCAGAGGATAACGGGTCTCGAATTCTGACCGAATAGTTGTTATCCGGTCTTCCCAGCGCGTCCCTATTGGAGGTTCGCAGCAGGTCCGGTGGAGGCCGTGTCCATCAGAAATCGGCAATCAGTTATCCCCAGCGGAAAGGGGTTGTGGGTCTTTTAATACGAGAACCCTTTACCATATCAGGGAGGGCAGCGGATGGAGATGCTGGCCTACGTAAACGGCGAATTTTTACCAGAGAGTGATGCCAAGATTTCAATATTCAACCACGGCTTTCTGTACGGAGATGGCATCTTCGAGGGGATCAGAGCCTACAGCGGGAGAATCTTCAAGCTGGACCTGCACCTTCAGAGGCTCTACAACTCCGCCGACGCCATCCACCTCGAGATCCCCCATACGAGGGACAAGATGCGGGAACTTATCCTCCGACTCTGCCAACGGAACAACATTGAGGACGGCTACATCCGTCCCATCGTGAGTCGAGGCGCGGGGGACCTGGGCCTCGACCCCAGGAGATGTCTCGAAGGCCCTACCGTCGTCATCATAGCCAGGCCTTTCGATCTCCTCTACGGAGACAAGTACGAGAAGGGGCTGAAACTCGTGACCACATCCCATCGCAGGGTCCCATCCCAGTGTGTCAGCCCCAACATCAAGTCGCTCAACTACCTCAATAACATCCTCGCCAAGATTGAGGCGAATATGCGGGGGGCGGACGAGGGCCTCATGCTGGACCTCAATGGCTTCGTCTGTGAGGCCACGGCCGACAACTTCTTCATCGTGAGGAACGGGATGGTGGTGACCCCTCCCAGGGTCACGAACCTCCAGGGAATCACCCGCGAGACCGTCCTTGAGATTGCAGAGGAGATGGGCTTGGAGACACGGGAGGAGTTCTTCAGTCTCTACGACGTGTATGGAGCCGATGAAGCCTTCATTACGGGCACTGCCGCCGAGATAGGTCCTGTGGTCGACGTGGATGAGCGGATAATCGGCGACGGGAATCCCGGGAAGGTGACCAGGGAGATTATGGGGAGGTTCCGGGATCTGGTGAGGACCACTGGGACCCCGATACAGGAGAAGAGGCTTTAAGGCAGCCCCCTTGATGGTCGCCGGGAGGGACTTTGAAGTTCTACGAGTATAGGGCCAAGGAGGTCTTTCAGCGGTACGGCATCCCCGTTCCGAAGGGGCTCCTAGTAGTCTCATCAGAGGAGGTTGTGTCACCCCCCCTCCCAGCTGCAGTCAAGGCGCAGGTCCTCGTCGGCGGGAGGATGAAGGCCGGCGGGATTGCGTTCGCGGAAAGCTTGAAAGAGGCCCGCAGAGCCACCTCCAGGATCCTGGGAATGGAGATCGGCGGTTACGGGGTCAAGAAGGTCCTCCTAGAGGAGAGGTTGGAGATAGAGAGGGAGCTCTACCTGAGCATGACATTGGACAGGAGCGCGAGGACCGCCCTCCTCATGGCATCTCCTGACGGCGGCATCGACATAGAACAGGTGCCTGGGGAGCGTATCTTCAGGTCCCCCATCCCGCCGCTAGTGGGGATCCAGCCCTACATTCTCCGCGGCCTGAAGGAGGCAATGGGCCTCCCGAAGGAGCTGGGCAGATCCCTGTCGGCTATTGCAGAGGCCCTCTATCGACTATTCAAAGGCGAGGATGCAGAGCTCGTCGAGATAAACCCACTGGTGGTCACCCGCGGGGGCGGGCTCGTGGCTGGGGACGCCAAGCTCATCCTAGAGGATAATGCCCTCTATCGCCACCCTGAATACCAGGGGATGGAGCAGGATCTTACTGTCCTGGAGAGGGAGGCCAACCAGAAGGGGATAGCCTTCATCGAGCTTGGAGGGAATATCGGTGTCATAGCCAACGGCGCGGGCCTCACCATGGCGACCATGGACGCTCTGCACGTCCATGGCGGGAGACCTGGGGTCTTTCTCGATCTTGGAGGGACGGACGACCCTGAGACGGTGAAAGAGGCCTTCCTCCTAATGATGAAAGCCAGACCCAGGGTCATCTTACTGAACATCTTTGGCGGCATTACGAAGTGTGATACCGTGGCCCTAGGCGTCCAGGAGGCCTCCGAGGTCGCCGGAGCTGAGATACCCATCATAGTGCGCATCAGGGGAGTAAACGAGGAGAGGGCCCGGGAGATACTCAGGGAGGCGGGCATGACTGCAGTCCTCGATATGGGAGAGGCCGCCAAGGCTGCGGTCCAGCAGGCGGGTGAGTAAGATGGCGGTTCTCCTGGAAGAGGGATCGAATGTAGTCGTTCAGGGAATCACGGGCCATCAGGGCAGATTCCATACCAAGGCCTGCCTAGATTACGGGACGAGGATAGTGGCCGGGGTCACGCCAGGCCGCGAAGGCGAGAAGGTCCATGGCGTCCCAGTGTACGATACCGTCGCAGAAGCGGTGGAGAATGGAGAGGCCGATACGTCCTTCTTTCTGGTTCCGGCACCCTTTGCGAAGGATGCGGCGATAGAGGCCATCGAGGCCGGTATCCGCCTTCTCGTCCTCATCACAGAGCGGATTCCATTCCATGATGCCTTGGACATCGTATCCTACGCGAGGTTCCGAGGAACGAGGGTGATTGGTCCCAACTGTCCGGGCATCATTTCCCCTGGGAAGTCCAAGGTCGGCATCATGCCGGGGCACATCTTTAGACGGGGCAGGGTCGGAGTGATCTCCCGATCGGGCACCCTGACCTACGAAATCGTCAATGCCATCACTGAGAGCGGGGAGGGGCAGAGCACCTGCATGGGCATCGGGGGCGACGCCATCATCGGCACCAACTTCGTCGAGGCCCTTAGACTATTCCAGGAGGATTCGGAGACGGAGAGAATCGTCCTGGTGGGAGAGATTGGGGGAACCGCTGAGGAGGAGGCGGCAGACTACATCGAGAGGGAGGTTACTACCCCAGTCGTCGCCTACGTAGCGGGGCAGACCGCCCCTCCTGGACGACGGATGGGGCATGCGGGCGCGATCATCAGCCGCGGGAGGGGAACTGCCAAGAGCAAGATAGCGGCCTTTAAGGAGGCGGGGGTTTCAGTGGCCGCACTGCCGTCAGAGATACCCACCCTCCTTTCCAGTCTCTGAAACGCCATTTCTCTCTCGCAAGGTAGCTCGACAACGATTATATAACAGTGGTTTCATCGAAAAGGGCATTGAAGAGGCTTATCATAGCTGAAAAGGGCGCTGCGGCGTCAAAAATCGCCACCATCCTATCCCATGGCGGCCGCGAGAAGGAGTTGGTGGAAGGAGTGCCCGTATACCGCTTCTCCGCTGAGGGCGATGAGTACGTCGTCATGGGATTGAGAGGCCACATAGTGGAGTGGGACTATTCGAAGGAACTCTCCTCCTGGCATCGTGTAGACCCAAAGGAACTGGTCTGGGCCGAGCCTGAGAAGACCGCCACCCGGGCGAATATCGTCAGTGCTCTGGAGGTTCTCTCGAGGGACATCGACGAGGTCGTGGTGGCTACCGACTATGATAGGGAGGGTGAGCTCATCGGAGTGGAGGCTCTGGAGATCATTCGAAAGGTCAGGCCAGATGTGAAGGTCTGGCGGGCCAGGTTCAGCGCCTTGACCCCCGCCGAGGTGAACCGCGCCTTCTCTTACCCCGATGAAGTGGACTACCGCCTGGCCCAGTCAGCGGAGTCGAGACAACTCATCGACCTTGCATGGGGGGCCACGCTCACTCGTCTCATATCCACCTCGGCCAAACAGGTGGGCAATAACTTCCTGAGCATCGGGAGGGTTCAGAGCCCCACCTTGGCCCTGGTCGTGGAACGGGAGGCGAAGGTGGAATCCTTCGTCCCGAAGGCCTTCTGGACCCTCAGGGGAAGCTTCCGCAATGTAGAGAGCTTTACGGGAGACCACGATAGCGGGAGGTTTTGGGAGCGACGAGAGGCCGAGACCATCCTGGAGAAGCTCGGGGGGGCTCAGGAAGGGGTCGTCGTCCGTTATGAGGCCAGAGAGAAACTGGAGAAGCCTCCAGCTCCCTTCAACACCACCTCCTTCCTAGCCGAGGCGACGAGACGGGGACTCTCCGCCTACAGAGCCATGAGCATCGCCGAAGAGCTGTACAACAGTGGTCTCATCAGCTACCCCAGGACGGACAACACAGTCTATCCCAAGAGCCTGCCGTTGAGGGAAATACTCAGGAAACTTACCGCCTCGGGCCTGAGGCAGGAAGCGGAGGAGGT
>JAJISG010000279.1 GCA_022848835.1 Thermoplasmatota archaeon
CTTGAGGACCTGCGGGCGTAGCTCCTTGACCATCTCCTCCTCCTCCTGAGTGAGGTTCCTGTGGTCGGATAGCAGGAAGATGGGTCCTTTTGGTAGCTCGGCGGCCCTAATGTCCTCCCCGTCCTCCCGCAGGTAGACGAGGTCCTCACCGAACCGCTGCAGGAGTTCCTGAAGGCCCTTGAACCGGACGTAGATGCCGGGAGTGCTCCGGCCCTCTGACCGAAGGCCCAAGGCCCTTCTGATAAGAGCTGCCGTGCTCCTCTCATCCGGGTTCAGGTACCTCAGCTCTGAGCCTACCAGATGAACGAGCTTTGGCGGCAGCGGAGGTCCCAGAAGACAGAGGTAGAGCTCCGTATCATCCCGCAGGCCGTGGGAGAGCATGAAGGCGGAGTTGACGCACCTCAACAGGATGTCCAGACGTCCAGTGGCCCCCGCCAGATCGTCGAGGCCGAAATCCGCACTTGTGATGGACTCGTGGCCCACCACGATGAACCTTCTCATCCCTGCCTCCGAAGAATCACTTGAAGACGAAACCCGTCTGCCTGGCCCACAGGAGGAGGTCCATGTGACCCATTGGTATGCCGACCGCGCGACAGAAATCCCACATCCTCTTCTCAATCTCCAGATACCTGGTTCTGGAGAGGCTCTTGGGGATCGACTCGATGATACCGAGCCGGACGAGATTGTTGAGGATGTGTCTATCGAGAATCGCCAGCTCCTCCCCCAGGCCGATGTTGCGTATGAAGTGGGATGCCTCCTTGAGGCCCAGCCCCAACACCTCCTGCTGGAGCCAGTCCCTGAGGGCAGAGGGTTCGTCTGCCAGCTCTTCCAGCTGCCTCCTCAGCGAAGGCTCTGAAGTGAGGAACTTTCTCCTTGCCTGGACAATCCAGCGGCTCTTGTTCTCGGGGAAGCGGACACCATGGCTTTTGAGGACCTGAAGGACCTCCTCGTGGGACCCTTGGTGGAGTAGGTCCCTCTCCCTCAACTCTCTTACCGTCTTGTCACACACCAAGGCCGATGACTGAGGGGTACAGAGACAGAAGGCAAGCTCGAAGAAGAGTTCCTCATCGGTCCCCCGATGCCAGATGTCGCGAAACTCCACAAGCCTAGTCTCGATCTCGGCCCTCCGCTTTCCATAGAGGACGGAGAGTTCCTTAACATGAGGTTCTGAGGTGGCCTCTCTCGATTCCCCATTGAACTCCCTGAGGTCCCTCTGGGAACCGGACATCCCTGACGAAAATCATCCTGCACGTAAAGAGATTTGTATCGCCTCAAAGTCCACGAGGTCCACGCCATCAAATCTGCTCCTGTAGGCGTATACTTCCACTCCCCTGAGGTGGGCCTGCCGGAGGGCGGCGGCGAACTCGGGATCTGACTCATCATTTGGGCGAAAGATGGCGACATCAGGTCGCTGCACAACGAACAGGATAGCGGCCCTCAACCCGGACTCTGCGGCGGTCGCCAGCTCCTCTAGATGCCGCCTACCCCTCTCCGTAGGGGCATCCGGAAAGAGAGCCACTCCATCGACCACCAGGGTGCAGGACTTGACCTCCAGATAGCAGTCTGCCCCATTCCTTAGCAGAAAATCCACCCGGCTGCTGCCAATCCTGACCTCAGGGATGATGGTAGTGTAGTCGGCGAACTCCCGCAGGCACCTCTCCCGAAGAAGATGCAGGATAGAACGGTTGGGCAGTCGGGAATCGATGGACACCATGGTAGGTCCGAATTGAACGGCCACCAGGTCATATCGTGTCTTTCTACCCTCTCTAGGCCGCTCCCGCAGGTAGACCCTTGCACCATTGCAGCAGTTCCCTCAACCGCCCCGGGTTCGGAAGGTGGCAGAGAGTGGGCCGATCCTCCATATCCACCTCAACCAGGAACCTGTTGCGCCGCTCGGCGAAGCGTGCCTCCTTGAGACGCCAAGCTCTCATGGTGACTGTTTCCAGTCTCTCAGCAGTTGGAGGAGAAGCCTCACGCCGATCCCCGTCGCCCCCTTGGGCAGGTACTCTCTCTTCAGATCGGCCGCCCCACCATCTGTCCAGACGGTACCCGCAATGTCCAGGTGGACCCAGGGGATGTCTTTCACGAACTTCTTCAGGAGCAGGGCGGCCGTAATGGCCCCGCCGTAGCGTCCCCCAGTGTTCTTCACGTCCGCAATGTCGCTCTTGATCTGCTCCTCATAGTCCTCGAAGAGGGGGAGTGGCCAGACGTAGTCCCCGGTCCTCTTCCCGGCCGCCTTCAGCCTCTCCATGAGATTCTCGCTGGTACCCATCATACCCGTGGTCTTCTTGCCCAGGGCGACCATGCAGGCCCCTGTCAGGGTGGCCATGTCGATGATGGCCTGGGGCTCGAAGCCCGTCGCATAACCCAGGGCGTCGGCCAGGACCAGTCGCCCCTCGGCATCAGTGTTCCGAACCTCGATGGTCTTGCCCGTGTGGGTCTTTAGAACGTCCCCCGGCTTGGTGGCCTTACCGCTCGGCAGATTCTCCGTGCAGGGGGCGAATCCGATGAGGTTCACGGGAAGCTTCAGTTCGGCCGCCGCCTTCAGGATGCCGATAGTGGCCGCCGCACCAGCCATGTCCTCCTTCATGTCCTCCATGGACTTCGCTGGCTTCAGTGAGAGACCACCACTGTCGAAGGTTATGCCCTTCCCCACGACGGCTATCGGCTTTTCGCCCTTCTTGCCTCCCCTGTATTCGAGGACAATCAACTTGGGCGGCTCGTCACTTCCCTGGGCAACTCCGAGGAAGGCGCCCATGTTGAGCTTCTCTGCTTCCTCCCGATCGATGATGGTGCACTTCAGTGCCGCCTCCCTGGCTATCTCGACAGCAATTTCAGCCAACCTGGTAGGTGTCTTGTCTCGGGCGGGCGAGGCCACCAGATCCCTCACGAAATTGGTGGCAACGGAGACTGGTTCCGCCCACCGGATCGCTTCCTCAACACGCCCCACATCGGCGGGATCCCTTACTAGAACCCTCATCCTCCTCAGTTCCCTCTTCTCTTCCTCTTTCAGTTCCGTCTTGTAGCGGTCGAACTTGTAGGTACCCAAGAGGGCTCCCTCCACTAACGCCTCGCTGGCCTCCCGGAGGTCGAAGCCGCCAATTCCCGCTCCGTGTACGATGGTCGAATAGGAGTCCACGCCTGCATCGCGCAGGTGGCGAGCCGCCTTAGCTGATACCTCACGAATTCTGTCCAAGGAGAACTTCTCCTTCTCCCCCAGGCCCACCACGAGAACTCGCTCAGCCGGTATTTTTCTGAAGGTCCTGAAGAGGACCGCTTCCTTGAACTTGCCCTTGAGGTCTCCCCCTCTGATGAGGTCCCTTATCATGCCTCCGAGGGCCTTGTCCACGGCCCCAGTAGCCCCTCCCGGCCTCTTCACTCGCTTGAAGAGGTTGACGACGATCGCCTTGTCCTCCATCTCCTCGATCCGACCTTGAATCACCTCGACCATCATGCGCTATCCCTGCGGTGACCTACGTGTGATGGCTATATGAAATTTCTTAGGTCCCAACCCACCAATGGGCGAGAGAGGTGCAAGTGTCTGTAACCTCTCCCTAAGGTTTTAGAAGGTCGGATGCATTCTTCACCTTACCTCGGAAGAGATCCGTTCATGGCTATCTGCCTTGAGCGGACACATGGGGGGTTAGGAAATGGAGTATGGGAAGGAGAAAGTCATGCGTCTTCTGGACAGGGTACTTCCTGCGGAGACGGCTTATGCTCACTGCGACATACCCTGCGGGATCTACGACCCTCATCTCGCGCAGCTAGCGGCCCACACGGTCATAAGGATGGTCAACCTCATCGAGGAGCTGACGGGGAAGACGGGTAAGGAGCTGAATCCGGATGAGCTGCAGCACTACGTACACGACATCGGCAGGTACACGGAGATAAAGGAGAAACACGCGGAGATATGCAAGCATGAGATCAGAATACTGTGGGGG
>JAJISG010000028.1 GCA_022848835.1 Thermoplasmatota archaeon
CGCAGTGGGTGCAGCGGTGACCCCGCTCCACGAACACGTAGCCCTCGAACTCGCTGAGGATATCCTCGACCCAGACCAGCTTGCCCTTCTCACAAACGGGACACTTCGCTTCCGCCATGTCTCAACCCTCCGCGCCTGTAATCACGAAGACAGTCTCCCAAGCCTCCTCATAGACGATGATGAGCTTCTTCTCGCCTTTCTTTCGCACATAGACCTCGTACTTGGACTTCCCGACCTCCTCAACCCGGTTGGCATCCCGGAGAGCCTCCCGGAGATCGGAGCGAAACGGATGGCATCAACATGGCGACCCGGAGAGGGGATCTTCGACCTGGACCCAATCTACGCGTCCAAAGCTCTGATCATGCGTCGCCAAGCGAGTCGTCCGCAGTGCTCGAAGGGTGGCCAGAATCGTCGCGTCTCTCCCCCCAATGCCCACGTCGGAGTACCGGGCGAGGTGGCTCACGGCCTCCACCGTTCGAGGCGGGTCGAGGGGGTCGACTTCGACGTCCAGTCCCAAGAACGTTCTGGCCTTCACCTGGCCCGCGGCGCTGCCGAGACGCTTGATGAGATAGTGAGCCACTTCCATCTGAATGACGGTATTCACGGCCACAGGTTCATCTCCCTCCAGGATCGGATCGAGGAACCCCTTGACGGTTGCGTGCTCTGGCAAGGTGGCGTCGGCGTAGTAGATCCAGAGGTTCGAGTCAACCACCAGCAAGTCGCCACATCTCCTTGATCCGCAGGGGGTCGACCGGTTCGCCGACGGCGTTCTCCTCGGAGATGCATCCGGCGAAGATCTTGGCGAACTCCCTCGGGGAGACCGTCTTGCGAATCGTCACCTCTTGGTCCGTCGCCTGAACGTGGACGCGGTCCCCTGGACGCAGTCCAACCCTCTTACGCTCTCGCTGGGGAAGCGTGATACGTCCCCTTTGGTCGACGGTTGATTTTCCCATTTCTTCTCCCACCCCATGATGTATCCCATATTATTAGTAGGTTCGCCGAAGTAGCACTCCATACATAGTGTTTCACAGTCTGTCAGCTGGTTAGGGTGAGGGACTCTCTACACCCGTCATCGGGACGAGCCCTCGAGAGCTGGCTGCGCATGAGACAACCGGCTATTCAGAAACCGAGGAGGGACGCGATGATTCGTGCGCTGACGATGGCGGTCACGCTAAAAACGATGACCGAGATGCGAACGACAACTCCCGTGTCGAAGGGCCAGGTGTGGATCCGCTGGACATCGCGTTGAATCTTCTCGATGGCCATCAGCTCGTTGGCGAACGCCTGGCTGATGCGTCCCTCCGTCCCAGAGTCGATTCGTTCGAACACCGGGGTGTACCGGGGGCCAATCCAGCTCAGCAACTCCCCCTTCGCCTGGAGCAACTTCTGCCTCAGGGGCAACAGTGGGAGGAAGAAGAAGACCAAGCCCAGGAGGGAGAGGGCCATGAACAGCCTCAAGATCGGAAGCGAGAGGAGACCCCCCAAGACGTTCGGCGCCAAGACGAGGGCAAGGGGTAGCATGTCGAGCCCCGTGAGCTCCAGGGAGAACCGCCCGAGGGGGTTGAACCCGAGACTTCGGTCCTCTGTGAAGGGTTTCAGGGTGAGCTCGAGGCGGGCGATCTTGAAGTTGGTGTAGAGGGAGTACATCCACACCCAGAGGAAGGTATTGACATGAGGTTCCAGTATCTTATGGCGTCGCCGAAACTCC
>JAJISG010000280.1 GCA_022848835.1 Thermoplasmatota archaeon
GGGGTTCTGGGACCTGCGGCACACCTTTCTGACATTCCACCGTGTGCTATCCGACAGACAGCTCAGATTGGATCATGGCGTCCTGGAAACTCTCTCGTATGTCTTCGAGGCTTATCCAGATATCCTTAGCACTCCACGCAGCAGCGGGGGCTCTCCCAGTACTCGAGACCGAGGCGAACCAAAGTCTCGTCCGTCGATGTGATCCCGTAGGCAGACCCGTCGGGGGTCAAGGTGACCGTGAGTATCTGCTGAGCATCGACCACGAGGATCAGGCACGAGCACACAATGGACCGAATCTCCGCCAGCTTCCCAAGGTCCTCCTCTATAGCGATGTCTGGAACCGCAATCCTGACCCTTATCCCGCGGCGAGCGGCACTCGCAAGCTCGGCCTCCAGCTTCCGGAAGAAAGCCTCCTCAAAGGCTAGCAGAAGGACATCCCGCCTTGCCGATGTCACCATCGCCTCGCCCCTCGCCAACACGTTTGGTAGACCCTTGACGACGTACGCCAGGTCCATCGTGGGTGACTTGGAGGCTGCTCGCAGGGGTTCTAGGAGGGAGACGAGCCTCGTCACCGCGGCGTTCTCCCGCTCGTACTCCGCTTTCAGCATCTGCTGCAATCGGGCTTCCGCCTCTTCAGGCGCCACCATCCGATACGTCCTTGGCTTCCCTTCCTGCACCTCAGCCAGCCCCATCTCCACCAGTTCTCTGAGAGCGTAGTATATCTTCGAGTCCGGGATTCCCGTCTTAAGCATCAGGTCCCCAGCCGTCGCCTCCGGTATCCGGGCCAGCGCGTAGAGGACGGCGGCCCCGTGACCACCTAGCCCGATATCTCTCAAGGTGCTCACAATCTCGCCCTTGACCTCCTTCGCCGCCTCCTCCAAGAGGAGGTTGGCGCGAACCTTCACTTCCGGCATCTGGTGAGATAAGGTAAGGGAAAGTATATAAGGTTCACTACTACTATGTGGTAGTAGATAACATGAAAACCCAGAAGGAGAATATTAGGACAAGAGTGAAGGAGCAGTATGCAGAGGCAGCCAGGGCATCCCCCTCCAGCGAGGCGGCATGCTGTGATGACAACTACTCGTCAGCGGAACTCTCTGCAATACCCACAGAATCTGTTCTGGGACTTGGCAGCGGGAACCCCGTCAGACACGCCGATCTCAAATCGGGTGAAGTGGTCGTAGACCTAGGAAGCGGCGCAGGCATCGACGTGTTCCTAGCAGCAGGGAGAGTCGGCCCGCAGGGTCGGGCTATCGGTGTTGACATGACGCCGGATATGGTGGCACGGGCTCGTCGGGCCGCGGAGAGCAGAGGAATCGCGAACGTGGAGTTCCACGAGGCGCTCATCGAAAAGCTTCCCCTTGAGGACGATTCAGTGGATGTCGTGCTCAGCAACTGCGTCATCAACCTGAGTCCCGACAAGCCCTCAGTCTTCAGGGAGGCGTTCCGGGTTCTGAAGCCCGGCGGCCGTCTCGTGATCTCGGACATCGTACAGGAGCATCCTCTAAACCTCTTCGCTGACGGTTCCAGCTGTGTCGCGACTGCGATGGTTCGTGCCGACTATCTTGAGGCCATTCATGCCTCCGGTTTCCCGAACGTCGAAATACTTGATGACAAACCCTCCCTCCAAGACTCTCAAGGAGTGGCCGCGTCTGCCATCACCCTGCGAGCGGAGAAGCCCGCGAAGACATAGATGCCAACCTCCTCCACCTTACTGGGAACAGACCCTCGGTGTGGATGTGTAACGCAGATGTAACCGCAGGGATATGCAATCCAGCACACGCTGCCCCCTAGTCGATCGACTTACGTCTGGAATGACCTCTGTTCCCACTGCCCACCACGAAGGATACCTCCTCATATCCTGGCCTCATAGCTGGCTCCAGACAATGGATAGGAGGATGGCGACGAACCCCGCGGCGCTGATAAAGGCCTCCACCGTGTGGACCGCCATCAGGTCCCAGCCCGCAAACTCAAAGAGGACGCCCTCCACGACGGCGCCGAGGGTGAGGAGGCCGAACCCCAGGGCGAGGAGGAGGTAGGTCCTACGATGGCCATGAGAGCGCAGGGCAAGCCGCAGGCTCCACAGGGCGGTCAGGGAGCCGACAGCGACGATGGCGAGACGAAGAGCCACCAGTAAGAGATGGTCAGTCATGGGGCCTCCACGGCACGACGAAGCGATTGCCGCCACCGGATGTTCATCCAAGCTGCGAACCCGATGAGGATTCCCACGTGGAGTACATCGTCGGCGTCCAGCCACGCTTCCGGCGCAAGGATGGCAATCAGCTCCGTGGCGATCCAAGCCGTTATGAAGGCAGAGAACGCCAAGCCGAAGTCCCTGCCAAGTTTCTTCCGTCCTTTCACATCGCTCGACAGCCGGAAGATGAAGATCCCCAGGGAGACGGACAAGAAGGCCACCACCAGCGTACGCAGGACCATATCTATCGCCACGGCTATCCTCTCCTCCTCAAGGGCCAGTAGGCAAGGGCAAAGGCGAGAATGAGGGCCGCCGACCCCGTCTCCGTAGACAGGACGATCAGGCGACCTCCCCCGAGAGCATCCACCAGGTGAAAGAGTGAGTGGACCAGGAGGGTCACAGCCAAGAGGAGGGATAGGTAGGCATAGGGCACATTGGACCCTCGCATCCTGAGGAAAAAGTAGACGGAGGGTGCACTCGCAGTCACGAGGGCGGCGAAGCTCAGCCAACTCCAGATGGTCACGCACCCATCCTCCTTGGACGCAGGAGGGCAGCGATTGTCACCAGGCCTGCGAGGACGAAGATGGATTCCACGATGCGGGCGATGAACAGGTCAGATCTGAGCAGCTCGAACATGACGCCCTCCACGAAGGAGCCGAAGGCGAGCAGTCCGAAGCCAAAGCCCAGGTAGAGCATCAACCGGTCCTTGCTCCGCCGGTAGGCTAGGAGAGCGATGGTCGTAATCGCAGTGCCCAGCAGCAGGACGGTGATCTTG
>JAJISG010000281.1 GCA_022848835.1 Thermoplasmatota archaeon
CCGATGAGCTCCGATGAGAGTGCTTAGACGGCTCACTGGAGTATGAGGGCTGTAAAGGCAAGCGCGAAACTAGACTGCAGGAGTCCCGGGTCTCTCCACTACATCCTGAGAGACGAGTTCCCTAGTTCGACCTCTTGACGCTTGTCGATGACCCAGGGCTCTCCCCAGAGACATCAAGCAGAGTGATTATGCAAGTTCATCCCGTTGACTGTACTGGGGTTCGAGTGGCGAAACTCGTACTATAACTATCCACACATATTCTCAATTCACAATGATTTAGGCGCCACTCCCACTACGTAGACATACATGACGGCCAGTGCAGCTGAGAGTCGGTGGGAAGGGCCGCAAAAGAACTTCGCCGACCTTCTACGAGAGGTATGCGATGAGGAGAGATGTACATACTGCCTTGTCTGTCTCGACGCCTGCTCCCGGGAAGGCTGTGACGCTGCAACCATAGAGGGGGACATCTTTCACTACACTCCCTCGAATTGTCTCGGTCACGGGATCTGCTACGTTTCATGTCCTGAGGTAAGATCCCTAGATATCGCTCTGGAGAACCTCTACAGGACCAAAGAGAGCAGGATCGGTCACGTGGATAGGGCCGTAAGCGCCATGAGTGCAGACTGGTCCGTCAGATCCAAGATCCATGACGGGGGGATCATCCCCTCCATCCTCAAGTGCCTGTTCGACCGGGGGGAGATCGATGCCGCCGTGGTGCCTGCCTTGGCCAACGTATCGCCCTCAGGCCTACTCCTCGCCAGCCAGGGGGAGGAGGCCATAACGTCGACGGGTTATAGGTTCAAGAAGCCCGCGACCATCCGCTTCCTGAGGGATCTCTACCGCTCTAGGGAGAAGCCTCTGCGCCTTGCCCTCGTGGCCAATTCCTGCCAGACCCACATGGTCCGAAAGATGCAACTGAACAACATACCTCCAAGTCGGGACATAAAGCTCATCATCGGGGAGTTCTGCTACGCCACCCTGTCGAACGCTAGGTGGAGGAGATCCTTCTTCGAGAGAGCGTTGGGAGCCGCTGGTCGTCTGATTAGATCGGTCGAGGTCACGGATGAGGTAAAGACGGTATTTCACGACGGTAGCGAATCCAGGGTTGATCTGGATAGCCTCTACCTAGCCTTCGACTCCAGCTGCATCTCTTGTCTCGACTACTCCAATACCCTGGCTGACATCTCCGTCGGGCCTACGGGATCCCCCGAAGGGTTTGAGACTCTTCTAGTGAGGACTAATGAAGGGGGCAAGGCCTATGATGGGGCCCTGAAGGAGGGGTACCTGATGGAGTGGACCTCCCTGTTCAAGGGAGAGGATGAAGAGGCTTTCCGGGAAAACCTGTTGGAGACCATGGTGGAGAGAGCAATGGCCAAGGAGCGGCTCTTCATCAAGCGGGGAAGAGCTCGGGCCTGAGCTAGGAAGGGACTCCCCTCGGCACGCACACCTTGCTCTCCCCCTCCAGGGCCCGGTTGAGCGCCACATGGGCTATGGTCCCGTAATAATCAGCGATATGGGCGAGGGAGTTCAAGGCGCTCTTGACCTGGAGGCATGTGATGCAGTAGAGAGAGTCAACATCGGCTCCCAGCGGTATGGAGGCAGAGAGACTCTGAACCTCCTTCTCCGCATCTTGAACGACCTCCAATGCGTGGGAAGCGGAGGTGACATCGTCCATGAAGAAGGCCTCCATGGTGTCTTTCGCGAGACCCTCGACTGTAGCTCCCAGAGCAAAGACCCTCCTTGACACTTCGTCCGGGAAGCCCGACAGCTCCAAGCCGGCCTCCTTGCTCCGACGAATTAGATCCAGGGCTACATCTGCCACCCTCTCCAGCATGGCGGCCACCAGCATATCCCCCGCTATGTGCCTGGGGTCCGTCTCCCCAATCTGAGAACCCGCGACCTTGTCCTGGGCCGCCACCATGAGCTGGCGGGTGATGAGCCAATAGAGCCTGTCTACCTCTTCTTCCAGCCGCGTGACGTTCGACAAGGCGTCCTCATCCAACTTCATGATGCCCCTGAAGGAGAGCCTGATCATCCTCTCGGCCAGGTACTGAAGTCGCCTCAGAAGCCCCCTGACGGGAAATTTCGTTGGCTCCACAAAACTCTCCAGCATGGTGGAGCGGTCCGCCTGCTCCACTATGGTCACGCCAGTGAGCTTGTCCATGGCACCGTATATCTCCTCCATGGACTCCTTTGAGAGCGCAGAACTTGAGACGATCTCTATGGTGTCCCTACCCAGGAGGTAGTTTCCGATAATGACCCTCTCCAGAACCCTGGGTTCCTTGCACTCATCAGCTCTCACAAGGCAGCCTCGCTCCTCGGGAGGCTTTCGGCCTGGAGCGTCTATCCTAATGGAACCATCTTCGTCTCTGGACAGTTGCACAAGAGAACCAGGATTAAGGCCCAGCTCGATCGTCCAGTCCTTGGGAAGGGAGACACCTAAGCTGGAGAGGCCCATCCTCTGGATCTTCCGAGACTCGGTGTTCATACCTGTATGTATCCACAAAGTCCTATATCTATTTCGCCCGCCCTGTCCTCTCTCTTTTCTTGGAGATCTCTGGTACTAGCCATGTCATGGCCAATGACTTAATTATCCAAGGAGGGTTCATGGAGCGGCCTCGGCGCCTAGGTGACTTAGCCGGGGGTGATGTCCATGGTCCTAGTACGGAAGGGAGTAGCAACGCCAAACCCAGAGCGCCTCGTCTGCATTGCCGCCAGGGGAGACTACATGAAAGACTCCCCCTGGACCAAGAGCCTTGAAGAGATCCTGAAGCCTATCAAGGGCGACACTATCGAAGAGAAGATGGAGAACTTCATAGTCCAGCTAGTCCTGGCTGGTCATTGGGGACCCTTCGAGCACCCCACCATCACGCTTGGCATCGAGGGGATGAGTAGAGTAACGCTGGCCCAGCTAACGAGACATCGTCTCGCAACCTTCGACATCCAGAGCGGGAGGTTCGTAAGCCTGAAGCGTCTGACCCCCCACGATTTTATCTGGCCACCCAGCTTTAGCCAGGACTCGGTGAAAACTAGGGATGGCGGTATCCGGGAAATCACTATTCCGAAGGAGAAGAGGGAGGAGTTAGTCACAGGATTATGGCAGAAGGTCGTGGATGTCTACAGCAGTCTGGTGGAAGGCGGTGTTCCAAAAGAGGATGCACGTTATGTCATGCCAACTGCCACACCCGTCAATGGAACGATGACTGTTAACGCTAGAAGCCTGATGCACATAATCGCCATCAGGAGCTTTGGCGATGCTCAGTGGGAGATTCGTGACCTGGTCTCCCAGATGCTGAACATAGCGAAGGAGTGGATGCCCATCACCTTCGGTACCTTCGAGAAGAGACTGATGAGTAAGAGGGGCATCCTGGCGCCTTAAGGTGGTCGGCTGGTCCCAGCAAACGTACTGCTCTCCATTCCACCGCAGAGGCTTGGAGGTTCCAGGAGCACGGAATGTGGATCTGCCAAGGTCCTAGGTCGGAATATCGCAAGGAATGACCCTGGCCGTGGGTCGTTTAGAACCCTCGTCATGATATCGCCCCTGGACGTCCAGAGAGAGACCCAGGCTCAGGTGGGGAGCATGTCCTAGTGGGCTAAGAGGTCCACTTCCTGAGGGTCTCCTGACCTGGTTCCATCCTCTTCAAACTTGAAACCCTAACACCGATGAGCCTCACCTTTTTTGGATACTGGTGAAACTCTCGGAAGAGCTCTCTCGCCACCCCTTCGATGGTTTTCTTGTCGTTGGAGTAAACGGAAAGAGTCCTGTCGCGCGTATGGGTCTCGAAGTCCTCGAACCTCATCTTTATACCGACTGTCTTGAAGAGATAGCCATCATCCCTGATTCGCCAGTAGACGTCGTCCACCAGGGCCACCAGGCTATCCAGGACCACATCCCAGTCGTCGACATTTTTCTCGAATGTGTGCTCAGTGCTGAAGGACTTGGCTTCGCCCCTCTCCTCAACCGGCAGTTCTTCCACACCTCGGGCGACAGCCCACAGCCAGACGGCACCCTTTCCAAAGGTACGCGTCAGGTCTCCAGGCGACCTACTTGCCAAGTCGCCTATGGTGATGATGCCCATCTCCCCCAGCAGTGCTCGGCTCTTCTTCCCCACACCAGGTATCTTGGAAACCGGGAGGGGATTCAAGAAGGAAGAGACCTCCTCTGGCTTCACGACTGTAAGGCCATCGGGCTTATCCATATCCGATGCAATCTTCGCAATGGACTTGTTGGGGGCGACTCCCACGGAGCAGGTCAGACCTGTCCTTCGCCCAACCTCCTCCTTGATCCGTCTGGCTAGCTCCTCAGCCTCCAAGAAGTCATCAACCTGGCTTGAGACGTCTAGGAATGCCTCATCGATGCTCACCTGCTCAAAGGCGCGGGAGAACCCCTCGAGGATCCTCATGACTTCACCGGAGATCCTCCCATAATAGGGAAAGTCGGGTCTCAGGTAGATAGCCTCTGGACACCTTCGGTATGCCGCGGAGATGGGGATACCAGAGTGAACCCCCATCTCCCTGGCTTCGTAGGAGCAGGCGGCCACCACCCCTCGGCCCTTCCCCTCCTTTGGATCGGCACCGATGATCACGGACTTCTCGAGCAGGGCGGCGTCGCGCAACCGCTCTGCTGAGACGTAGAAGGTGTCCATGTCTACGTGCATGACGATTCGTGCCATGAACAGCCAGCTATAGACAGGGGCGTGGAGTGGTATTAACCCTACCGAGTACTCAGAACTCCGCCAGCGTCTTCTGGCCGCTCTGGGGAAACTCCCTAGCCATCAATCCCGACAGGCGCCTGAACTCGTTCACAGAACCGGGACCGAACCCTGCATAGTGGTTGTTGAAGAAGATGTATCCCCTCCGCACCTCTTCTTCCAAGCCCTTCACCTCATCCATCCAACTCCTCATCTCCTCGCTCCTGTCCTTCTGAAGCTCCCCCAGCCTCTCCAGAGACCTGTCCCCAATCATCCTTAGATAAAGGATATCTGCGGTGAGTTTGGGCGGTGTCCTCAGATACTGATTTTCAGACCAGGCCAAGGCCACTCCATATCTCTCCAGCAAGGCGTAAACGTCCTTCCGGAACCAGGACTTGTGGCGGAACTCCACGGCGTGGGTGACATCCTCCTTCAGCAAAGAGAGGAAGTCCTCCAAGGAGCGGAAATCCCTCTCATACTTGAGGGATGGCGGTAGTTGCACGACGTATGCCTCCAGCCTGGGTCCCAGCTCATCGAAGGAGGAGTAGAACCACCCCAGAGGCCGCTCCACGTCCCGGAGCTTGTGTTCGTGGGTGATTGTCCTAGGAAACTTTGCGGTGAATCGGAAGTGCTCAGGGGTGGCGCGTCTCCAGCCAGACACCATGCTCCTTGACGGAATACGGTAGAAACTGGAGTCGACCTCCACTATATCGAAGACGGTGGCGTACAGCTTCAGGTAATCCCTTGGCCGCGTGCGGGGTGGGTAGAATGGTCCCACCCAGAAGTCGTAAGCCCATCCACTACATCCGATGCTCAACTTGCCACTCAGGGCATCGGCGTCTCCAACCTCCTCATTCGTCCTTGATTTCAGAGGAACTCCTCTAACAGTTCCTTCCCCTGAGCCTCGGAGAGTCCGAGGGGTTGCTTCAGCAAGGATACCTCCCTCAGGGCCGGATCCTCCTCTTCATAGGTGGGTTTGTCTGTCCTGTAGAAGAGGCCGAGGGGGATGCGGTCGTCCCACTCGTGGGCCCTCTGGTAGGCGGCAATCATGTCCATCGTATCGTGTCCCTCCTCCTCCAAACTGTATGCCCGCTCACGGAACCACTGATAGGTGTTTACCTTGTTGTAGGTCACACAGGGCGAGAAGACATCCACTAGAGAGAAGCCCCGGTGCTGTATGCCTCCTACGATGAGCTCCTTCAAGTGTTTGGGGTCGCCCGAGAAACCCCTAGAGATGTACGTGGCACCTGAACTCAAGGCTATGGCAACGGGATTCACCGGCCACTCGATGACCCCCTCGGGTGTGGATTTGGTGATCATGCCCTTCTCGCTGGTGGGCGAGGCCTGGCCTGTCGTGAGACCGTAGATGGCGTTGTTCATCACGATGTAGGTGATGTCTATGTTTCTCCTCATGGCGTGAACGAAGTGTCCGAGGCCGATGCCGTATCCGTCTCCGTCACCACCCGTGGCTATGACGGTAAGCTCAGGGTTCGCTAACCTGATGCCCGTCGCCACTGGTATCAGCCTACCGTGGATCCCGTGAAACCCGTAGGCATTGAGGAAGTGGGGGAGGTTGGAGGAGCAGCCGATGCCGGACACGACAACCAGATCCTTGGGATCGATCTCCAGCTCCTTCAGCGCCTTCAGGAGGGCGTTCAACACGCCGAAGTCACCGCAACCGGGACACCAGGTGGGCTTCAACTCAGACTTATACATAGTTACCTCAACTGCCATGCAGCACCTCCCTCACCTTTCTGACCACTTCCATCGGGTAGATAGGCTCTCCATCGTACTTACGGAGTCGGTGCTTCACCTGGAAACCTGTCTCTACCCTGAGCAGGCGGTCGAACTGACCTGTGTAGTTGACCTCCGCGATGAGGGTCTCGGAAGCCCCCTCCAGTAACTTTCGAGCCTCCTTTGCCCGTAAGGGCCAAAGGTCGCAGAACTCTAGGGAGTTTGCAGTTATCTCCTCCTCCTTCAAGATGTCGAGGGCATCCCTGACGGCGGCCTGGGTGGACCCCCAGGATACGATGGTGATCTCTGCCTTCTCAGGGCCGTAAAGCTCTGGAGGACGCATCTCTTTGACAGCCGTCTCGAGCTTGCTCATCCTCTTCTCCATCATCTGAGCCCTGACGTTCACATACTCGGGGATTCCCGCCAGGATGTCACTGATCAGTTCCCCACTCTCACCGTGTTCATCACTTCCCGCGATGAACATGAGCCCTGGCTGACCGGGGATGGCCCTCGGGGAGATGCCTGTGTCCGTCATCTTGTACCTACTGTACTCCTCCCCACCGTTGGCCATGAAGCCCCTTATGATCGGCACCTCGAAGTCGGGCGGCTGAACCGTCCTCCACATCTCTCCCAGGTAGAGATCCGAAAGGATGAACACCGGACATTGGTACACATCTGCCAAGTTGAAGGCCCTCCAGCCCACCTCGAAGCACTCCTCTGGGTTCCGAGGGGCAAGGATGATGCGGGGGAAGTCCCCCTGGGACGCTCCGAAGATCATGTTGAGGTCTCCCTGCTCGGTCTTGGTGGGCAGGCCCGTGGAGGGACCAGCCCGCTGAACCTCTACGATGACCGCGGGGGTCTCCGTCATGCCTGCAAGGCCGGTCGCCTCTACCATCAGGGAATAGCCCCCACCAGAGGTCGCCGTCATGGCCCGCACTCCGGCGAAGCTAGCCCCTATCACCATGTTCATGGCTGCAAGTTCGTCCTCCGTCTGCTTGACCACCACACCGTACTTCGACGAATGGGCGGCCATCCAGTGCATGATCGACGAAGCAGGGGTCATGGGATACTGAGCTAGCAGCTTCACCCCCGCGGCGAAGGCGCCTAGCCCGATGGAATCGTTGCCCGACATGATTGGCTTCGACTCTCTAGTGGGCTTCAACCCGAAGTCGAATGTCTCGTGCTTCTCCTGGGCATGCTCGTATCCCCGCTCCGACGCGGTCTTGTTGAGATCGATGACCTTCTCACCCTTCCTCCCAAACATCTTCTCCAATGCGCTCCACAATACCTTCAGGTCTAGCCGCAGGATGTACATCAAGGCGCCGAGGGCAACCGTGTTCTGCATGATCGGCTTGCCACTCACGTCCATGGATATCTCCTGGGAAGGCACTGGAAGGGGGCTCACCCCGGGAGGGAGAGCCTCCTCCTTCAGATCGTGCCGGGATGGGTCGAATATGACGCCGCCTGGCGGTGCTATCTGCGGGACGTGGATGTCCAGAGTGCTCTGGTCCAGAGCTATCAGGAGATTGAAATCGTCCCCTTGAGAGTATCGCTTCTCGTTGGACGCCCTTATCCGGAACCAGATATGGCCGCCACGGATGACCGATTGATAGCTCTGATAAGTGGTGACGTTCAGTCCGTTTCGAGCACAGGTGGTGGCATAGATCTGCCCTGTGGAGGCCACACCATCGCCTGCGGCTCCTCCAATCACGACTACTACATCTCCTGTGGGCATATGGACCTCCATCGGCACTGGCTGGGGCCTAGATTCGCACGCTTTTGATTGACCTTCCCACTTTTATAGTTTGGCGGCAATTTCGCGCCTGGATAAACCCAGGGATGTGCAGCTCTGGATGCAGCGCATGAGCCTGATAGAGGGAGGAGGGCATCCAGGTCAGGGTGTCGAGAGCCTCTTGATTACGGACGATACGGTCATACTCGAGGGACCCGGTCTGGAGATTCGTTTCCCTCTAGCCTGGGCGAAGAAACTTCTCCCATGGGCCGACGGCCCGGGTCGGAACATATTGTGCAACGCCGATCTCGGGCGTTTCAACCTAGTAGGGATGACCAAGGTCAGTGACAGTCTCACACTGTCCTACGTCGGCCCTGAGGGAGATCTCAAGGCGGAGACAGTATCCCGCGGTTTACTGCTCGGCCTCGCCAAGCTATTAGACGGTGAGAGAGAATAGGGCGATTACTGTGTCATCAAGGTTTTATAGCGAATTTCGGCTAAGGCGCATTGGACTCGTAGCCTAGCCAGGATAGGGCACCGGCCTTCTAAGCCGGCGATCCCGGGTTCAAATCCCGGCGAGTCCGTTCACATCAGGCTGGGAAACGCCTCTCTGGGAAATCGCCCATCAATCTTGCCTCCCACATTAATATATAGACACTACCTTAGGGACGACAGGTGATGTGATAAAGCGGAGCTCCCGGGCATGGAAGAAACGCGGCAAGATGCGATGGAAGTGGCGCAAGAAGCGGATGCGTCGCCGAAAGAGACAGCAGAGGATGCGGCAGCGATAGCGATGGGGGCATGGGGTAGCCCGGGATCCTGGCGGGCTCCAGTTAATGGGAATGAGTTGAACGGGTTTGCTGAGTCGTGATGAATAACTGGAGCGACGACCCGTTGAGCAGGCCCTCTGGCCTGCGTAGGTGAAACCCGCTGACGGGGGTTCAAATCCCTCTGCCCCCACTCATGTTTATCTCCATGTTGAATACAGTGCCAAATCGCCTGAACTTTCAGACCTTTTCATTGTGGCGGTTGACACAGGACTTCCCTGATATCTACTAGCTGAATTCGGTGGCGAATCTATCTGAGACCCACTCCCTTACCTCTTCTCTCGCAGGGGACTCGGGTTGCCTGGTTCGTCATGAGTGTCGAAGAATTCCAATTCAGCAGATCTGGTTACCCTTCTGGAGGCGATGATGACTACCAAAGTGAGCATCTGGACAGCTAACGCCACTGCGAAGGGCGCGGACCCACCAAGGTGCTTCAGAAGCAGTCCAGAAATCGGAGCCGCCACAGCTACACCAGCTATGTTTGCCGTCTGGTGAAGTCCGATAGACGCCCCTCTGGCCTTCGGCAAAGCGGCAATGGCAGTGGATGCCACGAAAACAGAGGCAATGGAGAAGCCCAGGATCACGGAGCTAGAATGAGCATACAGCGGCCTCAGAGAAATCGTGAGGAGAAGCTGGGAGACAGCCGTCGTCGCTATTCCCATGGCTAGTATTCTGACGGGCCCGATCCTATGAATGACCCGCCCAACTATGTAGAAGACAGGGAGGGAAGTCATCGTCGCGATGGCGATATAGATGCCGACCGTGCTTGCTGCCTCTTCAGGACTCGCGCCGTTCAGCATAATGGCCAGGGAGAGCGACCCTACGATGGCTCCGAAGGCGAAGTAGAGGGAGAATATCGAGACATAGGCTATGGAGAGCCATCTGATGGATGATGCTATGACCCTCAGGGATACCCTGGGCATGATTCTTTCGGGTGCAGTTTCCGGAAGGGCAAAGGCAATGACCATCCCTACAATCGATATCCCGACGACGAACAGGAATAGGGACCTGAAGCCCAGTGACTGCACCAATACGGCAGAGACGGAGGATCCTATGGCGAGGGCGCTTCCTACCACCGCCCAGTACACGCCTATGCCTCTCCCCAGACTCCTCCGAGTCGTGTCGATGATTATCGCTATGCTGGCCGGAAACACCAGAGAGCCACTTATGGAATGGGTTACCCTGAAGATTAGGAGATGTAGGGGAATTGTTGCCTCGGAGTAGCCATAGATCCAGAGGGCAGTGAGCCCGAGACCGACAATTAGAGCCCTCTTCCTGCCAATGACGTCTATGGTTAGCCCCATGACAAGGCTTGCCGGTATCGCAACGATGGAATACAGGCCAGCTATGAAGCTGGCTAGGACTACGTCTGCCCCCAGGACCTTCGCGTAGGCAGCAATGGTGGGATTAAGTATGGCCGTATCCAATATGCCAATGGCTCCCAGGAGCCCTACCAGGACCACAAAGTAACTTCGATCTGTCCTAAGGATCCGTGGTCTCACCATTCCTCGATCTCCCGGGGATTTTCACCGACTCTCGTCAGCATCTATACTATAAGAACATGGAGTCCTGGCACAGTCGCGTACGTCACACCCGAGGGCTGGAATGACCGTTCAGAATCGCGACTATCGGCATGACCAGAAGATAACTGCCGATGTCCCTTCCCGTTCTTGGCGGGGACCGGCCTTATCGGAAGTACAGATCAGCCCTCACCCCCCGAGAGGAGGGAACCTCAGCAGATTCTCCTGAACATCGGAACTCCTGGATTGGCTCTTCAACACCTCTGGTTAGCGCAACAC
>JAJISG010000282.1 GCA_022848835.1 Thermoplasmatota archaeon
TGTAGGTGTTGTCCTGGGCCGGCCAGGCAAGGTCCTGCAGGTCCAAGGTCGTAGCGTTCAGGTTGTCCGCCACAGTCAATGCTGGATATGGATTGAAGGATAGGTCCTGCGAGGAAGCTTGACCTGAGAAGCTAGCCCGAATCCTGTAATTACCCAGGAAGTTTGAGTTCGGGGTCGTGGGATCGAACACTGACTCGTTTAACCAGCTCGTGAGCAGAGGTATCAGAACCCTACCGGTGGAATCGGTAACGTTGAAGTCGCTGGCGGATCTCCCAAGGTAATCCAAAACGGCAGGGCTAGGCACATTGAGGTCACCGTTGTCGGGATAATAGGCAAGCTGTCCTGTGGGCAGAATCTTGGACTCAACATAAGCCCCCGGTATCGCACTTCCAAATCTGTCTACCACCTTGGCATCCAGCCAGCGGTGTATGTTGATGGTGGACCCACTGCCCACCGGAACCAAAGCTGGCAGCCACCCGCTCGGCAAAATGGTGTTCGACTGAGCCTCGTCCAGGGTCATGTTGTATATGTGGACGTTCGAGCTCCCTCCCACTGAGATGACATTGTGTCGAAAACTGGAGTTGTGGAAGTCGACACCAACATAGGAGTCAATGATGGTGAGAACTGCTGAATCCTGAAGCGTGATGTTGTACCGAGGGTCAGGTCCGGGATCGTTGGGGTTCTCGAAGATCCTGCTTATGGTCGAATCTGTGAACAGGATCCTGGACGAGCCACCGAAGGTCATTATCGGAGCGTCGTTGTTATCCTCAGGGTCCATAGTGAAGTCGGCGATCTCCCCTGTGTTGAAACCCGTGACTCCGGACTCCGTGATCTCCACCACGGCCTCCGAGGAGGTGGTCAAAGTTCCCGGGTGCTTCATCATGGAGTCGTTTCTCAGAATGAGAGTTCCCGAAACGAGGATATCGAGCTTAAGATAATCGGAAAGCTGGTTTGGCTCCGTTGTCAGGACGCTGTTGTCCAAGATCAGACTCCCATGCCCGGACCCTCCGTCCCTCACCTCGAGAGAGTAGATGTGATTGCTATCTTCGAGGAAAGTGAGACCACCGTTCTTGATCTCCAGTATGGCGCCAGATTCCACGATGACGTTGCCGTCTACCCTGAAGATTATGCCCTCGAACACATTGTCGGTGCCTGTGACGATCCAGTCGCCATCAATGACCACCACAGTTGCAGAAGATTGTCTGACGCTCACCAGCCCCACTAAGGCGGTGAGCAGAAGAGTCATGGTGAGAACGGGCACTATGGACTTGCCAAAGGGCAGCGAGCTTCTCGACGTCATCTGATTGGCCTCCGGGCCCTACGTGCTGAGTACAGAACCGCCGTCATCGTCCCCCATTCATCTGTTAGGGGGATGTTGCCTGAATAGCGTATTTATACGTTCTTTAGCGATTCTCACAGACCATAATTATTCGAGGCGAACTACTTCCTCTTCAGAATTTTCCGGAGACCTTTCTTGCCCTCCTCCTTCTCCTCGCGCATGGGCTGGCCGCAGGCGTAGCACATGACTGCGTCTGCGCTGATGAGCGTCCCGCAAGCGGGACAGGGGACCTCCGCCTCTTCATTCTCACTTCCCTCTTTTAGCTGATGGCCACAGGCGTAGCACATGACTGCGTCGGCGGAGATCAAGGTCTCACATCCGGGGCATAGGATCTCTCCGTCACCCGGTTCCTTAGGTGGTGCTTCGGGCTCGGTGGTCTCTTCTGTGGCCTCCTCAGTGACCTCCTTCTCGCTCGACTCGGCTTCCAATGCTTCAGGAGCTTTCTCCGGTTCCTCCTCAGGGGCCTCGGGTGCCTCGGGGGGCTGGGCTGGTGCCTCCTCCGCTTCCTCCGACGGAGCCTCCGCCTCAACCTCCTTCTTTCTGGACTTTGGCTCGGTGACAGGAGCTTGCTGTTGAGGCAACTCTCCCTTCGCCAGCAGGTCTTTTTCCAATTTCAAGAGC
>JAJISG010000283.1 GCA_022848835.1 Thermoplasmatota archaeon
GAAGGTTGGGAAAAAGTAGAAGTGGAGGTTGAAAGGATGATCGGTCGTGAGTCAGGAGCTGGTAGGACATGGTAGGAACGGTCTTGCTTCTAGACATCATCGCAGGGAGCGTGAACGTGGCCCTTCTCATCACCCTACTGGTTCCTTATGGGAGGAACCTGAAAAAGGTGCGGTAGCCCTTGCCTGGGGACTGCTGATATTCGCCCTCCTGTTCTTGATTGAGAACCTGGTGGGGATATTCGCATATCTTCAGATGGACGCCCAGGGTTTCGGCACCGAAGTTGCGCTCCCGATGCTCTATCTCAACGTCGCGGAGGTGGCCGCCTTCGGCGTACTCCTGTTGATCAGCTGGGACTAGGGTGCGGAAATCCAATTCCTTCTCCAATATTCAAAGACCAACCTTTATCCCCAGCTCGCAATACGTTTAGCCGAATCCCTTTCCCGAGGGAAGGGTCGGTGGGGAGATAGATGGAAGCGAGCTCTTTGGAGGAGGCAATCGACGACGAGATCTGCCCTGAGTGCAGTAGTTCCCACATAGTCATGGACTATATCAGAGGCGAGGTAGTGTGCGAGGTCTGCGGTCTCGTAGTCAGAGAGAACTACATCGACAAGGCTCCGGAGTGGACCCGAGGCAGCGACGGAGGGTTTCTAGGTATAAGAACTGGATCACCTTCGAGTATCTCCATTCACGACAGGGGCCTCACTACTGAAATCTCGCCGGGGCTCAGAGATTCCCAGGGTTTGCCTCTCCAGGGGATGGATAGGATTACACTCCTACGCCTGAGGAGGCTTCAGAAGAGGATGAAATACTCCAGATCCGGGGAGAAGAGCTTGGCGGAAGCCCTCATGGAGTTGGACAGGATGGCCACCGTCATGGGGCTTCCAAGGGAGTTCAAGAGGGAGGCTGCCATGATCTACCGAAAGGCAGCCTCTCGCAGTCTGGTGAGGGGGCGTACCATCAAGGGCATGGTGGCCGCCTCCATCTACATAGCGTGCAGGGTGATGATGGCCCCCAGAACTCTCGATGAAATCTCTCACGGATTGGGCATCGAGAAGAGGGATCTCGCCCTCTCGTACAAAGCCATCGTGAGGGGTCTGAGGCTCGGCCTTCAGCCTCCTAGAGCCGAGGACTTCCTCAGGAGGATTGCCAGCCAACTGGATCTCTCAATGGAGGTCCAGGCAGAGGCCCTAGATCTGATCAGGAGGGCCGAGAAAGCGGAAGAGTTCCACTCCAAGGCTCCTATGGGAACCGTTGCGGCATGCATCTATCTCGCTTCATTGATGACAGGCAACAAGGTATCCCAGGAGAGAATCAGTCAGGTAGCCTGGGTCTCTGAGGTAACAATCAGAATACGGTATACAAGCATTGCCTCGAAACTAGGACTGGAGATTTCGCCGAGTCGTGCTGGGCTCCGCTCAGGAAAGGGTAGTTGAAAGGGGCTGCCTGGGGAGGGCCAGGACGCAATCTTCGTAAACCTATACGGGCCGCAGTGCTTCTCTCCCCTCTTCATCGATGAAGACCCTTCTACCAACGACCTTGACCCGTCCCTCTGCGAACAGCCTTATTACGTGCGGGAGGACCTTATGTTCCTCCCTCAGGATTCGGTCCGCTAGGTTCTCCGGGCTGTCCTCGGGTTGCACGGGAACCGCCTTCTGGAAGACGATGGGACCGCCGTCAGCACTCTCATCGACGATGTGGACGGTGCATCCACTCACCCTCACGCCCCACTCCAGAGCATCCCGTTGAGCGTGAGTCCCCGGAAAGGAGGGTAATAAGGAGGGGTGGATGTTGATGATTCTGTCCCTGAAATGCTCGATGAAATGTGAGGTGACGAGGCGCATGAAGCCGGCGAAGACGACGAGGTCCACCTCCCTCTCCTTCAGTACCCCCACCAACTCCTCCTCAAACTCCCTCCTACTCTTTCCGCGGTGATCTATATGCTGCCAGGGAATCTCGTGCCGCTTCGCCCTCTCGATGACGGGAGCGTCCTTGTTGTTGCATATCAGGACAGCGATGGTAGCATCCAGGTCTCCCTTCTCAATCGCGTCCACTATGGACTGGAAGTCGGTCCCTCTCCCGGAAGCCAGGACACCCACTCTGAACTCCTTCACGCCCACCCCTCAATGCTTGAATACACGTACACCCGTGAAGACCATGGCGATGCCGTGTTCATTGACGGCATCGATCACTTCTCGATCCCTGATGGAACCGCCTGGCTGGATGATAGCCTCCACTCCCGCCTTGGCCGCCTCATCTATGCCGTCCCGGAAGGGAATGAAGGCGTCACTCGCGAGGACGCTGCCTCGGGCCTCCTCTCCCGCCTTCATGCCCGCTACAATGACGGCGTCCACCCTGCTCATCTGCCCGCTCCCTATGCCCACCGTCCTCTCGTCCTTCGCCAAGACTATGGCATTTGACTTGACGTGTCCCAGGACCTTGTACGCAAAGAGCATCGTCTCCACCTGCTCTTTAGTGGGCTTGGCTCTAGTCACGCACTTCAGGGCTTCGGACTGGAGGTCAATCCTCTCCCTGGTTTGCACCAAGATGCCGCCGCGGATTCCCAAGGCCTGGATTGCTGGTTCCCACTCTATCCTCTTCCCAGTTCGAAGGGCCCTCAGTTTGTGCTTCTGTCTGAGTAGCTCGAGGGCTCCCTCCTCATAGTCGGGGGCTATGATCGCCTCGACGAAGTGCCTCTTCATGGCTGCAGCGGTCTCCTGGCCCACCTCTCGGTTGAAACCAACGACACACCCGTAAGCGGACTTGCGGTCGGTATCCCGGGCGAGGCGGTACGCGTCCTCGAGCCTGTCGGAGCTGGCGACCCCCGCGGCACAGGTGTGCTTGATAATGGCCGCAGTCGGTCTTTCGAACTTCATGAGAAGCTCCAGGGCTGCGTCTAGGTCCAAGATGTTGTTGAAGGAGAGCCCCCTGTTGAATATATCCTCCGAGTAAGCTATCGAGGCCCCTTTGTAGATAGGATCCCTGTAGAAGGCCGCCTTCTGATACGGGTTCTCCCCGTACCTGAGCTTTCCAGCCTCCAGATAGGCAATTCTCAACTCGGAAGGCAAACTCTCGGGCTGGAATGCCTCCGATAGGTAGCCGTATATGGCGACCTCATAGCGACTCGTAACCGCGAAGGCCTCCAGGGCATGCCTGCGCCTGCTCTCCTCCGACACTCCGCCCTTCAGCGACCTAAGCTCATCGATGAAGGCGGGATACTGTGAGGGGCTCGTCAGGACGGTCACATAGGGCCAGTTCTTAGCAGCAGCCCGAATGAGGGTGAGGCCCCCAACGTCCACCATCTCGGAGGCTTCGCGGAGATGGGCACCTCTCCCCACCACCTCCTCGAATGGATAGAGGTTGACCACGACGACGTCGATGAAGGCCGCCCCCGACTCCTCCACCTCCCTGGTGTCCTCTTCCGAATCCCTTTGCGCGAGGATGCCGACCATGATCTTGGGATGAAGGGTCTTGACCTTCCCTTGAAGCATTTCGCCCCAGCCCGTGAGGGTTTCGACACTCTCGACCTTGAGTCCGCCGGATTTCAGATGCTCAGCTGTCCCCTGGCTTGCCACCAGGCGGTAATCCCAACCAAGAAGCTCCTGAGATAGTTCCCGGAGTCCCTCCTTGTTGAAGGCGCTTAGGAGTGCCCAACGGGAGGAGACCATCACTATTACCAGCCAACTATAGTGAAGAATTAATTAAGCTTTTCCAGGGGGAATTTAGGCCTTGGGCGAGGGCCCAGGGCTTCCACCAGGTCCTTGAAGCGTAGGCACCTCCCTCAGTTTTCTTGGGCGACGCATGAGTGAGGGTGCCGAAGGTGCCCTCCGCCCGATCCGGGAGTGGAGTTGACAGCCGTTCGAGTGGCGGGGCCGATCTCTTGAGCGTCGCGGACCCGTGGACAAACATTTATATACGGGTGTCAGGTAGAATTATAGGGTGTCGAATGGGCAACCTCCCCCCTCCTTGAAACCCCACCCATCCGACACCTCTTTTCTCAAGAAGTAGCTGTGAGCCCCTCCGCAATAAGGCTTAACACGTAGTCATCCATTCGCTAGGGGATCGAATGGCGAAGATCATCGATGGAAGGACTATTGCAGCCCAGATACGGACGGAGGTGGGCAGGGAGGTGGCAAGGCTCAGGGATGCAGGAATCGAGCTGAAGCTAAGCGCAATCCTTGTGGGAGAGGATCCAGCCTCCAGGATATATGTAAGGACGAAGCGGAGGGCCTGCTCGGAGGTCGGAATCACCTCGGAAGTGATGAAACTCCCGAGCACTGTACCAGAGGAGGAGTTGCTTCAGAGGATAGACTCCCTGAATGGGGATTCGCGAGTTAGCGGAATACTGGTTCAGCGTCCCCTCCCAGGTCACATCTCGGTGGATGAGGTCTTGGAGGCCGTGACACCAGAGAAGGACGTCGACGGCTTTCACCCCCGAAACCTCGGGAGGCTGCTCGCGGGAAGCCCCTCCTTCGTACCGGCGACCCCCCTGGGCATCCAGGAGCTCCTGTTGCGCTCCGGACATCCCCCGGATGGGAGGGACGTGGTCATAGTGGGTAGGAGTGACCTGGTGGGCAAGCCATTGGCAGCCCTTCTGATGCGGAAGTCCGAGGGAGCCAATGCGACCGTCACAGTTTGCCACTCCAGCACGAGACGGCTCGAGGCTCACACGAAGCGAGCGAACATCCTCGTGGTGGCGGCCGGCAGCCCCGGTTTCATAAGGGGCCACATGGTCAAGGCCGGCGCCGTGGTCATCGATGTGGGCATCAATAGGGTGGAGGACGCGAGGAACCCCAAAGGCTACAGGATTGTGGGGGATGTGGCCTTCGAGGAGGTCTCGAAGGTGGCGAGGGCCATCACACCAGTGCCTGGTGGGGTGGGCCCCATGACCGTAGCGATGCTCTTGAGGAACACGGTCACCGCTGGAAGCCGCCAGTCTGGCCAAACGTTTTAACTCGAATCTGGTTAGGGGAAACAGTGATCCGTTGAAGGTCCTGGCCGTCGGTGGTGGTGGTAGGGAGCATGCCATCGTTGAGACCCTGAAGAGGAGCGATGCTAGGGTCTTCTCCATAATGAAAAACAGGAATCCGGGGATTGCCAGGGCCTCGGAGGACTTTTTGCTCTGTGACGAGACCAATGTGGAGAAGGTAGTGGCATGGGCCGCCCGGGTGGGGGTGGACCTGGCAGTCATCGGCCCCGAGGCCCCCCTGGGATATGGACTGGTGGACCAGCTGGAGGCGGTGAGCATTCCCGTCGTGGGACCCTCCCGAGAGGCGGCCCGGATCGAGCTGTCAAAGGAGTTTGCCCGAGACCTGATGAGAAGACACGCCATCCCGGGCCTTGTGGAGTACCAGGCATTTGACGACATCGCGGATGCAAGGCGGTACATAAAGGAGGTGAACTACCCCATCGTGGTGAAGCCCATCGGCCTAACTGGAGGAAAGGGCGTGAAGGTCATGGGGGATCACTTTCACACCAAGGAGGAGGCCCTAGCATACGTCCAGGAGGTGCTAGAGAGGAGGATTGGCGGGCAGTCCCGAGTACTCATCGAGCGTAGGGAGGATGGGGAGGAGTTCTCCCTCCAGGCCTTCACTGATGGGGAGCATCTCGCACCCATGCCATTGGTCCAGGACTACAAGAGGGCTGAGGAGGGCGACCGGGGACCCAACACCGGTGGCATGGGTTCCATCTCTGTGGTGGATGGTCTGCTTCCCTTCCTACGCCGGGAGGACTACGAGACGGCGGTCACCATCATGAGAAAGGCCATTGAAGCGATGAGGTCAGAAGGAGTGCCCTATAAGGGTATCCTGTACGGGGGTTTCACATCAACACCTTCCGGGCCAAAAATCCTCGAGTTCAACGCTCGCTTCGGCGACCCGGAGGCGATGAACGTCCTCCCCATACTGGAGCATGACTTCTTGGAGGTCCTCTGGTCTATCGTCGATGGGAAGCTGAAAGAGGAGGTATCGTTCCGAAGGAAGGCGACGGTCTGCAAATACGTCGTCCCAGAGGGCTACGGTACGAAGCCTCTGGCCGACCAGGAGCTGCACGTTGACGAAGCGGCTATCCAGCAGAGGGGGGCCATCCTCTACTACGCATCTGTCGACGAGCGGGATGGAAGGATCTTCACCACCACCTCTAGGGCACTCGCTGTAGTGGGCGTGGCGGATGACCTGGGTTCGGCCGAGTCGTTAGCGGAAGAGGGACTCGCCCATGTCCGTGGTCGAGTCTTCATGCGTCACGATATTGGGAAGTCTTCGCTGGTGAAGCAGAAGGTGGAGAGGATGAGAGCCTTGAGGGGTGGATGAATTGCCGCTTCTGGATGACAAAAGAGCCATGGAGCTGAACGGGATCCTCGACGATATCGAGAGTGAGATGGAGGAGAAGGACACGGTGAGGGAGCTGGCCATGAAGTCTAGTCGGGCCATGGCTCGACTGTCTGTCAACGCCATAGGGGGCCTCCATCGAGATGACGATGTGAGGAAGCTGCTAGAGGAGGCCAGGGAGGAGGCCCGCAGGTTGAGGAGCCTACTTCAGGAACACCCCGATGTCTACTACTCCGGCTTTGTGGAGAACGCCCACCAGGAAGTGACGGAGGCAGCCATTGCCCACAGCCTGATTACGGATTCGCATCTGCCTCGCCCCGAGGATCTGGCCGTCACAGGCAGGGCATATGTGCTGGGCCTTGGGGATGTAGTCGGCGAACTGAGGAGATACGCCTTGGAGAGGCTGAAGGAGGGAGAGGTGAAAGTCGCCCTGGAGGCCCTAGAGGCCATGGAAACTATCTATGAGGGCCTCATGAGGTTCAACTATCCCACGGCCTTGATGGCCATCAAGAGGAAACAGGACATCGCGCGAAGCCTTCTGGAGAAGACGCGGGGGGAGGTGGTCGTCGCGCTTCGGAGCTTCGAGCTGGAGAAGCGGCTGGGTGAGTTGAAAGAGAGAGAGTAGCTATTTCTTGGAGGTCCTGCGCCTGCGGATAGCGGCGCCTACGAAGAAGGCCGCGACCAACGCACCCACAATGCCCAGGATTATCCAGAGGGGGTTGATGGGATCTGCCTCCTTCACAAAGGTGATCCGCACGACGATATCACCCAGGGCGGGATCGAGCTCACCGTTCTTGTTGAAGTCGACCCAAATCTCCAGGCTGTGGGTTCCCGCAGAGAGTCCGACGGGAAGATACTCGAAGATGATCTCCTTGGTCTCCCCTGGCTTCAGGCTCTCCAGCACAGTCTCGGCTACCATCTCTCGGTCGATGTGGAGAAAGACGGGCACATCCCGGACCTCTACCGCACCCCTGTTCACAATATTGGCAGAGACCCTCAGGGGCACGAGCACCGAAATCTTCATGCTGGAGGATCCCTCGCTCCACCTATCATCCTTGGAGGAGTTGACCTCGACGACGACCTCAACCTCCTGCTCCGTCAGGGGCATGGTAGCATTGAATGTGAAGGTCTTATTGGAGGAGCTTCGCTCCAAGGGGGAGTCCTCAAGGGGGGAAGCGCCCACCAGGTCCCCTCCTCGAAGATATGCCTTGAGGGCGAAGGTCCCATTCTCCTCCGCAGGGCCTCCCGCTACAGTGACGTTGATGGTCACACTGTCTCCTGTTCCAGCAACGTCGACGCCTGAGATGAATACGGCGACGGTGCCCTGGGACTGGGAGTATGCGGGTAGAAGGGCTGTGAGTAGGATGAGAGGGATGACGATGATAGCGGCCCTCATCTACGGGACCTCCTGCGCCGCCTCCTGATCAGGAGGATGGCTACGATAGCCGCTGCGGCAGCCAAAATCCCGTATAGGAAGACGGGAAACTCAGGGGCACCGAGCCTCAAGCTCCTACCCTCTACTTCTATCTCTTCTACGGGAATATCAAGGGATGGGAAGGCGAGCTCCACCTCGAGGAAAGCCTCCACTTCGCGGTCACCCTCCGAGAAGGCCAGTAGCACGGCCCTAGAAGCACTGACTGCTCCCGGGATCTCCAACCTGAGGGTCACGTTCGTTGAGTCTTGGGCAGGCACCTCAACACCCTCGACCCTCTCCTCTTGGCTCTCTCCCTTGTACAGCAGCTTCGGTTGCCAACCCTGAGTTGCCAAGGTCTCGGGGTTGATCAGGACAAGAGTGAAGGTGTCCCCGCCGTTCCCCTCGTTGAGTATCTCCAGCTCATACTCCAGGGCCTGGGGGGATAGGGCTGGAGGTTGGTCTGAGAGTTGGAGGCTGATCCCCCTTTCATGACGGATGCCGATGTCCACCGCCACCGAGTCCCGCACGTTTGTGTCGGACGTGGAACGCACCTCGATCATGAGTGCGTCGTGATCCACCCTGGCGTCCTCGGGAGTAGAGATTGTGACCCCAACGATTGCCTCGTTGTCCTCTCCGAACGGAAGGGTCACTACTCGGGGCTCGAAATCGAAGCTCCAGCCCTCAAGAGTCGCGTCCAAGCTGAAGCTGTCCGCCACGTTCCCTATGTTAGTGACAGTGAGGGAATAGGCGACCACATCACCAGCATCCACGTTGGCCTTCTCGGATTGGTCCCATCGAATCTCCACGGCCGGCAGGTCGATTCTTGAGAGCTGCAGGTTGAGCGTCGTACTCTCCCTCAAATCCAGCATTTCTATGAAGCTGTAATCCACCTGCACTCCTCTCTCCAGCTTCTGTACTCCTCCTGTGACCCTGTACTGACCCGTGGGGAGATATACCGCGAAGATTCCCGACTCGTCTGTCGTGAAGTCTGCGCTGGCTGTTGAGGCGAACTCGATGGTCGCCCTCTCCCTGCTACCGTCGTCTAGGGAGACGATGCCGGAGACCCTGTAACCGGGCTCCAGCTGAATGGTGGCCTGGTTCCCCACGTAGGGGACAACCTCGAGCGTCGTCAGGTTGACGGACTTACCGCTCTCCCTGTAGGCGTAGACGTCATAGATTCCAGGGCCCAGGGAGATATCGAAAAAGCCAGCCACGTCAAACACTGCGTCCAAGGCGGTCTCATTGGCCGCCTGGAAGGTGATGCGAGCAGATACAGTCTGCCCTGAGAGGAGAACTGCGCCTGTGAGAGTGGAGTTGTCCAGAGATCGGGATACCTCCAGATCGAGTGTCTGTGACTCGCCCACAACCACGGCGATCTCCTGGCTCAAGGAGTATCGAACGAATCTGAGGGCCTTATCGATTCGATCCGCACCGCGCCACTCTATGGAGATCTCATACGTCCCTGGTCCCAGGGCCGCAAGATAGCTGCCGGAGGCGGTCGTATCCAACGTCAGCCTCGCTCCGTCCGTCCGGAGGAAGTTGAGGGATATGCTGTTGGTGACTGGTCTGCCTGCTACCCTCACAGTACCGTCCAGAACGGCCGCCTCGTCCAAGGAAGAGGTGAAGTTGGTTGGTGAGATGATGCTAGTGTGGTTCAGGAGGAGGTATCTCTTGCCCTCGACCTGGGTGGTTGCGAAGAGGGTGTAGGTGCCCGGTCTCAGGTAGGCCGTGAAGTTTCCATCCACGGGGACTGAAGCCTCCTCAGCCCCGCTGAAGGAGAGGTTCCCCTCGAAAGGACTCCCCTCTAGGTCCAGATACCCATCCACCCTCACCCTCCTGACGACCTCCAATCGGAGGGAGTCCACACTCTTCCCCAGGGGAACTCTGAGGGTCTCCTCCTCGAGGTTCTGAAGCCTCACATCGTCGCCACCATCCCCGATCCCGTCATCCACGACCACTCCGTAGAGTCCAGGGAGAAGTTCTAGGGAGAAGAGACCCGCCGAGTCTGCTGTCGCCGAGGCAAGAACGGCACCATCTCCCAGGGGCGTGAAGAGGATCGGTGTCCCCTCAGTCTCCAGGGTATCGAGGGGCACAAGGTTCCCCTCGACCCGGACGCGCTCCGGCCTGAGTTCGACCACGCTCTGGTTGGCGAGTCCCGCAGGTGTGAAGGGTCCTAGGGAGAGGGGCTGAAATCCCCTCTCCTCGATGGATAGGGTATACTCAACGCTTGACAGCAGTGGGGCTCCGTACTCTCCCTCCTCTCGCGCGAACACCGAGAAGGCGTTTCCGGAGGCGTCAGAGAGACGGATGCGGACCCCTTCCAGCCCCTCCCCTGGGTCCCAGGTTCCATTGCCATTCAGGTCGTGGAAGAGACGTCCTTCCACCAGTGTTCCCTGTGACAGCGAGATGTCGAGCGTGGCAGACTCATCGAGCATCAGGGGCGCCACATACTGCTCATCCTGGTGGAGGGACCAGACCCTGTAGGAGCCCCGCGACAGATATATGAGGAAGAGGCCATCCTCATCAGCGGTGACGGTACGGGTAGCACCACCTACCTCGAAAGTGATGGTCGCTCCCTCGGCTTGGGCACCGCCTTCTTGGGTAACGTGGCCATCCACCCTGACCGCCGGCTCCAAGCTGACTTCTAGACTCTGGGCATCTCCCCCGCTCACTGTGAGGCTCCCTAGGAAGCTGTAGACCTTCCCCCCATCAAAGTGCAGAGAGTACGCGTCATATGTCCCCTCAGGAAGTTTCGTCTGGAATCGACCGGAGGAATCCGTTGTGAGGGAGACGGCGGACCCACCCTCTCGGCTGCGAAGGGTAAACGTCACGAAAGGCGTAGGTCGAAATGAGATGACCGTCCTTACGGTGACATCTCCCATGGGCCTCACCACCAGGTCCCTCGTGGGTGTCGTGCCCGCGGTGATTCTCACCTTCTCCTGGAGGGAGCTCCTCTCCTCCAGGGTGGCCCCTAGGGTATAGTTTCCCTCGAAGAGACCCTCCAGGGTATAGTTTCCCTCCTCATCGACGTCGACCTCTGTCCTGAGGCCGGTGGCCTCCTCCACCAGCTCTACCAGAGCCGCTGCGGCAGCCTGCCGGAACTCATCCACAACCTTTCCAGAAAGTCCGCCAGAGGGAACTGGTAGGTCCTGCGTCTTGACCTCCCCGAGAAGGAGGGATACATTCGCCTCCGCAACTCCTCTGCCCTCCCTCATCAAGAAGACGCTGTAGCTGCCTGGGGTCAGATCGGCTATCTCGTACTCCCCGTCAGAACCGGTCAGCACCCGTGTGACCTCTCCTCCGAGGGGGTCCAGGACCTCAACTTCCAGACCCTCCAATCCCTCCTCCTCGGCTTCCATGATCGAGTTCCCATTGAGGTCTAGGAAGGCCTTGCCCACGATGGCGGAGCCCTTCACTCGGAAGTTCTCCTCTACGATGTAGTCGAGGCGACCGTCGCCGTCGATATCGAGGGGGATCCGCGCAGCCTGGTCATCCCTTATCTCAAGACTCTTCAGTGCCAGTATCACGCTGCCGACCTGGGTGCGGTTATCCAGATCCCCAACCGAGGCAACTACGCGTACGTCCCCAAAGGGAAGGATCACCTCATAGAAGCCCGCAGAGTCTGTCATGGCAACGTCGTGAGGGATGGAGAGCTCATCCAGGACGGTGATCCTGACGCGCTCTAGAGGTCTGCCCTCCTCCGTGGTGACCGCTCCCCTGAGAATTGCCCCGTCGTAGTACTCGAGGATGACAATTCCCTGGAGCAGATTTCCGGCAGGAGTGGTGTCCAAAGTGCCTTCCGCCTCCCCCCTCTGGATCCGCTCCGCAAGCTCCGCGGTATCCAGTAGATTCATTGCGGTCCAGTCCCCCGTTCGGTTGGCGACTTCCTCGGGAGGGTACGGGTTGAAGTACGCCGTTCTGTAGACCAGCTTGAAGTGTTTCAACATCCAGCCGTGAAGGGGAGTCTCACTCCTCAACGGACCCGAAATTCCGGGCAGTCCATCGTCATCAAGGCCCACATCGCTGCCTTTCTGACCGAAGAATATCCTGTAGAGCATGCTGTCGTAGAACATCTCCCTGTACTCGATCCGGATGTTGGATATCTGAGCCGTGGGGGGGACCTGGTCCAGGTCGAATTCCCCCAGATTCGTCTCCGCAACTAGGCGATAGAAGTCGACGGGAATGCTTCGCAGGTCGGGCAACTCCGCCGTCCTGTGGTCGGTGAGCTTGACAGGAGCGTAGAAAATCCCGGTGTTAGTACCTGAGAAGGGCACCAGCCGGGAGTCGACCGCAAAGTATCCGACGGAGGTGCCTGTCCCCAACCGAAGGTCCCTGTACAGCTCTGCCTGGCCATCTACGTCCAGCTGCTCAGTGAAGAGCGTCTTGAGGAAGATGACCCGCGCATTCCTGCCCGATATGAGAATATCCCACTCTCCGAAGCGTTCGGGCTCAGACCTAATCAGCGGGATGTAGGCTGAGGGCCTCAGGAGGGCATCCGCAACCACTACCGGGTCAAGCCCGCTTCTCTCCAGGGCCTGTTTGACAACCTCGCTTAACTGCCTACCATGGCGTATGATGTCCCCTTGGAGAAGGCGTGTGTTCAAGATGGCGATGCCCTCGTTCTCGCTCTGGGCCAGAAGGAAGGCGCCAGAAAATTCGTATCCGTTCTGGAAGTTGTCCGCCACTGCGGGATGTCTGCCTTCCTGTATGGACTCGAACCCGTAGTCCCACCAGCTGAGGAAAGCTGGACGGTCAGAGAATGGAAGTATCTCCGCGTCCTGCTGGCGAAGCCACTCCCAGGCCTGTGGGAAGTACCTAGTCTTGAGGGGGAGCGTGTAGCCAAAGGCGCCGAAGTAGAAGAGCTGACCCTCCTGATAGTCCGGCGGCCGCAGGAACGCTGGGATGCTATTGTACACCTCTAGCTCGAGCTCCTGTTTCTTCTCGAAGGGCACGGCGGCGTCGACGGCGTACCAGGTGTTTGGCAGTATGAGAAGGAGCGCCACGAAGAGGCCTCCAGCTATGTGCCTCAGCTTGATACCCTTCCTCAGGGCGGTCAACCTGCTCCCGCCCGTGGCAGCGACGGCTTTCCTCACCTGCTCGAAGCCCAGTCTCTCGACTATCATCACGGTAATCCACGCGGAGGTGATAGCGAAGGCTGGAGAGGCATTGAATAGGAAGCGGACGGCTGACATGGCCATGAAAATCGCCGCAGCACTCCAGGCTAGGACGAAGAGGTAGTCTGATCTCGGCCTTCGGATGAACTGGATGGCCATCCAAGCGATGCCGAGGAGTGAGAGCCAGTAGGTGACGGCTCCGAATGATAGGATGGCCTGACTGAGTTCTGGTGGCTGAGCCTCCGAGATGGTCTGGTACACCTTGTCCGGTGCGAAGTATCCGAAGCCAGATGTTAGGGCCTGGCCGACCACGGGACTGTAGATGGAAGCGATGGCCAAGCCTACCACGAAGCCGAAGACTATGGATGGAATGACCAGCATCCAGGGAAGCCGATGGAAGACAGTAACGAGGAGGCCCAGACCTAGGGCGGCGGCGAAGAGGATCAGGGGCACATCGAACCATGTGCGGACGAAGCCCGTGGCGACGTAGTAGGGAGCCGCCATCAAGAGGGCAGTTCCCAGGGTCACCGTGAAGACGAGGAGAACGCCGAGGGGATCCTGATTTCTGAGCTTATGGACCAGCAGCTGCACGATGAAGTAGGCGATGATTACTACGGGAACATAGGCCCACCCCTGCCAGGTTAGGGCCACCGTGGCTACTGAAGCGCCCGCCATGATGGAGAAGAGAACGGTTCTCCTGCTCTCCAGAAGCAGCTGCTTCAGTCCACGGTAGATGGCGGTGGGACTGGCCCAGTTTCCCACCCATCTCTTCTCCTTCAATTCGCTCAGGGCCCTCAGAAAGAAGTAGAAGGAGGTGACCGCGAAGAAGAGGACGAGGGCGTCGTGATCACCGTTGCTCAGGGGCGACCTCTGGATATGGGCCGCCAGGATCGCCAGGAAGAAGGCGGCTACCAGACCAGCCCGCTGTCCGAAGATGGCCTTTCCCAGGAAGTATGTGGGGAATATGGTGAGGGCACCCCAGACGGCAGTGGAGAACAGAAAGCTCTGCCCTATGCCAAGCTGAATGGATCCCTGGAGGTGACCGAGGAGCATGCCGGTCAGGGCAACGCTCCAACCGTAGATGGGCGGCCTGGGGTTGTTCATCCCGACAGGGAAGTTGAGCATGTTGTCCCGGAGGAGGTGCTTTCCCGTCGTGACGATGTGCTCAATGGTCCACCCGTAGTAGTAGGCATCCGATCCGCCTGATACGAGGAAGTCCTTGATGGCCAGGTCATAGGCGAAGTACGCCCGGATGAAGAGGGCGAGGGCGAAGATGCCCCCTAGAATGAGTGTGAGGTTAACCCTCGACTTGATTGACCTCTCTTCTTCCAAGGCTCCACCTGGATGGCCTATTGACAGGACTCGAATATTTATCTATTTTCCCAGGCCGCGCCAGAGCATAGGATGGCGAAGAGTTTAAGTTTGCCTACAAGTCTAGGGCCCTGGATGAAGCGGGATCTCATGGAAATCCTCTGCTGTCCCGTCTGCAAGGGTGATCTGGAGCTCGAAGTGGATGTGGAAGAGGAGGAGATCTTGGAGGGGAAGCTGATCTGTAACAGCTGCAACGAGGTCTACGAGATAAAGGAGGGTATCCCCAACCTCCTCCCCCCAGATCTTAGATAAATTCCGCCTGGGCCTTGACGACCTCTCGGCTGTCCCTAGCTTGGCGATACAGTCTGAGAGGCTCGGCGTTGAGCAGTAGGAAAATGGGTCCCCACTTGAACTTCGACAAGAGTTCCGCTGCTTGGTCCTCATCGCCCATGATGTACAGGGCCGCTGCCAGGGCCTCAACGCTTGAGAGCAGGACTGGCTTTCCGTAGTTGATCGGGTTCGCAGCTACCAAATACGGCAGGGCCCTCTCTCTGTATCCTCTCATCCTGGGAAGTCTGCCTGACTTCCATGATGTATCCAGGACACAGAGGCCCAGTCTCCTGCACCTCGCCTCGTCCTCTCTGGAGAGGGCTACTTCAGCATTGGGATTGAGGACCACTGCTCCCTTAGGCAGCTCGTGGGGCCGCGACACCAGGCGAATCAGTCCATGGCGAGCCAGTTTCTTAGACGTGCATCTCTTGGGATCACAGAGCTTGTCATGATAGGCCAGGAGTGCAACCATCGTGTCTCTGTCCTGCGGACCACAATAAATAAGGCGTTCAGAGTTCATAACATTAAGGCCACTGTGATGACAAGTACGACGCTGAGAATGATGAGTGATGGGCGATCTGAGTGGCT
>JAJISG010000284.1 GCA_022848835.1 Thermoplasmatota archaeon
CTGACCATCGACGTCGCCCACAGGCGGTTCGAGACGGATAAGCTCTACTTCACCATCATCGATGCCCCAGGGCATCGGGACTTCGTCAAGAACATGATCACCGGGACGAGCCAGGCTGACGCCGCGGTCCTCGTCGTGGGAGCTCCGGAGGGCCGACAGGCCCAGACCAACGAGCATGTCTTCTTGGCCAGGACGCTGGGGGTCAACCAGCTCATTGTGGTCATCAACAAGATGGACGCCACCAAACCCGCCTACGGCCAGGGTCGATATGACAAGGTGAAGGCTGAAATGGAAAAGCTCCTGCAGTCAGTGGGCTACAAATCGGCCGATATACCGTTCATACCCATCTCCGCCTTCGTTGGGGACAACGTGGTGAACAAATCGGACAAGATGGGCTGGTACACCGGTCCTACGCTGCTGGAGACCGTCGGTACCGTCAAGCCGCCCGAGAAGCCTGTAGACAAGCCTCTCAGAATCCCCGTTCAAGACGTCTACAGCATCACCGGCATAGGGACTGTCCCCGTGGGCCGGGTCGAGACGGGCGTCCTCAGACCCGACACGAAGGTCATGTTCCAGCCCTCGGACAAGGCGGGCGAGGTCAAGTCAATCGAGATGCACCACGAGAACATACCTCAGGCGGAGCCGGGCGATAATGTCGGTTTTAACGTGCGTGGGATTGCCAGGGATGAGATACACAGGGGAGATGTCTGCGGACCCAAGGATACACCGCCGACGGTGGCGCGCTCGTTTATGGCCCGAATCATCGTTCTCAACCATCCCAGCGTCATCACCCTGGGATACACCCCCGTCTTTCACGCCCATACAGCGCAGGTAGCCTGCCGGTTCGAGGAGTTGAAACAGAAGCTCGATCCCAAGACCGGGACTGTGAAGGAGGAGAACCCCCAGTTCCTGAAGACCGGGGATGCTGCCCTTGTGAAAATCGTGCCTACACGGCCCATGGCGGTGGAGACATTCGCCGACTTCCCACAGCTTGGCCGCTTCGCCATCCGGGACATGGGTCAGACCGTGGCTGCTGGACAGATCATCGAGGTGGAGAAGAGGTAAAGTTTTTTCTGCTACTCGCCCCTACAGTGAAGAGATGGTACAGAAGGCTCGCATATCCCTCAGCGGCACAGATCCCCAGAAGGTGGATCGGGTATGCTCGCAGATCAAGGCCATCAGTGAGAGGACGGGGGTACACATGAAGGGACCCATTCCACTGCCTACGAAGAGGCTAGTGGTACCCGTGAGGAAGAGCCCCGATGGGGAGGGTTCGGAGACCTGGGACCGATGGGAGATGCGGGTTCACAAGCGGCTCATAGACCTGGACGCTGACGAGAGAGCTCTCCGTCAGTTGATGAGGATCCAGGTGCCTGATGGCGTCAACATCGAGATCGTCCTCAGGGGGTAGGAGACTCTCGCTACTTCTCCTCAACTTCCTCCAGGCGGTAGCTGCCGGGCTCAACCTTTGGCCTCTTGGTGAAGAAATAGTAGGGGGCCAGTACTACTGAGAGGAGGATGAAGATCAGAATGGCTCCGATGATGAGTAAGAAGATGGCCAGACCCACGAAGATGATGAAGGGGATGAGTAGGCCGAGTGCCAGCAGGAGGAGCAGGATGGCGATCAGGATGCCTATGGAGGCTATCGCGGCGATGATCTGCCTGGCGGTCATGCACCTCACCTACCAAAGGTGAAGCCCCTGGATCCACTGGTCTGCCTGGGTAGGAACGGGATTAGAGCGCTGGCCATCCTCGGAAGTGTGAGGGACTGTAGGACGGCTTTGCCGGGTCCCCTGAGGACGGTCACGAAAATCCCCTCCCCGCCAAAGAGGGCTGTCTTGATGCCCCCGACAGTCTGAATGTCGTAGCTGACAGCCTCCTCCCAGCCTACGACGTTGCCCGTGCTCACCTTGAGCACCTGATTGGGCTCAAGATCCATCTCCACGATGTCTCCTGGTGCATGGACGAAGACTCTCCCGTGACCCCACACCTTCTCCAGGATGAAGCCCTCGCCTCCGAAGAATGCGGCCCCGAGCCTCTTCTGAAATGTGATGTCCATCTCCACCCGGTCCTCAGCACACAGAAAGGCGTCCTTCTGCAGGATCCAGGACCTTCCATCCCGCAGGTCTATGGCCATTATCTTCCCAGGGACGTTTCCACCGAAGGCCACAACACCAGAGCCACCTTCAGCAGTGAACTCCGTCATGAAGAATGTCTCCTTGGCGAGCTTCCTCTTGAGGCCCTTCCAGAGACCCCCCCGTGCCTTGGCGGTCATGGCGACGTTTCCCGTCATATAGGTCATGGCGCCCGCCTCTGCGTACACCTTCTCCCCTGGCGTGAGCTCTAGGTGGACGAACTGAAGGTTGTCTCCCGTGATCTTGTACTCCATCCTACTCCTCCTGAGAATCCGGGATGTGAGCAGCATCTGACCTTATATCAGTTGGGATTCGGAGAGGTCCGGACTACCATCCTCCAAGCGTAACACGGACACTGGCAGTCTAGATCCACAAGACTGTCTGAGCGGTGTTGGCCCTGTGAACCGATCGGGCATGGGCCCCTGCTATCCTCCAGTCACTCCGCTCTCCAAATCATAAAGCGGGCCGCTAAGACGAACAGGACAATAGCGAGTCCGGCCACGATACCCAGGTTGGTCAGCGCACTCTCGACGTTCCCGAAGATGAGTGTATCCCGCAACCCGTCATTGAAATACGTAAGGGGCAACGCCCGCGAGATGGTCTGAACGAAGCCCGGCATGATATCCACGGACCAGAACGTACCCGAGAGGAACATCATAGGGAAATATACCACGTTTGCCACCGCGCTCGCGGCCTCAATGTCCCTCGCGAAATTTCCGATGAGAATCCCGAGAGAGACGAAAAGCACGATTCCAGCAGTGATCAGGGCCACGGCGATAGGGGTGATGAAGAAACGGGCATCGAAAACCGCCCGGGCGATGAGAATCATCAAGATGACGGATAGGAAGGTGAGGCCGAGCAGCCATACAGTGCGAGAGAGCAAGAACTCGCTTTTCCGCAAGGGCGTGGTGGCGAGGAGCTTGAAGTAGTGCCGCTCCCTGTATTCAGCGGCAGTACTGGACATGGCGAACAATGGGAACAGGACCGTGATTCCGATGATGCCCGGAAGCAGAT
>JAJISG010000285.1 GCA_022848835.1 Thermoplasmatota archaeon
GGTTGTGTCACAGTAGAGTCGAAGCTTCTCGAGCCCGCCCTCGGCGTTCTCCCTCCTCATCTTTCCTTCTGCGGCGAAGGGCATGGTGACCACGCCCATGACCAGGGCCTCGGTCTCCTTCGCCAGCCGGGCGACGATGTGGGCACTTCCCGTTCCTGTACCGCCACCCAGACCAGCCGTCACGAAGACTACGTTAGCTCCCTCCAAGAATGCCCTTATCTCGCCCTGACTCTCCAGTGCAGCCTTCTCGCCCACCTCGGGTATCGCCCCCGCTCCTAGACCCCCGGTTATCCCTCGTCCAATGAGCAATTTCTTGGGGGATCTAATGTGGAGCAGATGCTTGGCGTCGGTATTGATGGCGCAGAGCTGGGCGCCTACGATGCCAGTTTCACTCAGTCGACTTATAGTATTCGAGCCGCCGCCACCGCACCCCGCGATCTTGATGCTGACACTCAGGGACTCCACGAGCCTCCTGAGCTCCTTATCCTCCTCTGCCGGTGGAATGTACGTCGATGGAAGAGACTCTCTCCCGCTGGCTCCATCAATCCTCTCGATGGCCTGGTTTACAATGGACCTCATGCTGCATCCCATCCCTTGGAGGAGGCTGATTTTCCTCAATCTATTTAAAGCTAATCCACGTCCGTTTCCAGGGAGCATGGTATATCTGCATCTGGAGGAGGAGGATGAGAGACTAGTGCAGGCTGCAACTTCGGTGATTCGACGCAACTTCATCCCGGGGAGGCACCACGTTGGAGCGGCGGTGAGGGGGGAATCTGGGCGGATCTTCACCGGTGTACATCTCGAATCAAGCGCTGTAGATGTATGTGCTGAAGCGGTTGCCATAGGCGCCGCCGCCTCCAGTGGTTAGCGCCGGCTCGAATCCATCGTAGCCGTCAGCATGGCCGGAGATGGACAGCCCAGGGTGCTCGCTCCCTGTGCCCACTGCAGAGAGCTGATCAACTTCTATGGCCCGGATGTATCCGTGATCTTCGTCGAAGGTGGAGTCCTGAAGAAGGTCGCGGCGAGGGACCTGCTGCCAGGTCCAGAAACTGATTCCGGATAGGGGCTCAACCCAAGAGTTGCGACCCGCCTGTGCCACCCGATGACAGCTTGTCTTCTGAATCAGAGAGTCGGCGGCTAGATCCGTGAGAACCTCCCCGATGAGACTGCCGTTTTCGAGGCTCAGGTATCGTGACCCTAAGTCTCCTCCTCATATACGAAAATCCCACCCTTCTTGATTTCCATGGGGACAATATACTCCAGGTGACTGGAGCCTTTGTACTTCTCTATACAGATGAACCTCTTGATGCCGTTTTCGTGGCGGAACTTGTGAAGTCGGATCTCCCCCCTTGCCAGGAAGGTCTCGAGGTCGGAACCGGTGTTGTCTATGGTCTCGACCGTCATGAGAGCCGTCTTGCCTGCCTCGGTCAGGAAGCGAATGAAGGACTGTGTGCTCAAACTCTCCTCGAAGTCCTTCATGCAGAACCGCCTGAGGGCCGTGATACTGTCGATGACGATTCTGCCATAGTCCTTCCTCTTGAAGAGATTCTTCAGGGCCTGCTGCAGGGAGTGGACTGTCGTCTCCCTGGACTCTCCGTCGGGTGTCTTCCTTATTTTGGAGGGAACGTTCTTCATTGGAACGACGTCGATCTCAGAGGAGATTTCCAAGATGGGCTTTGGCTCGAACCTCCTGATGTCGGAGTTGGCGTCCAGAATCTCCACATCACCCACCTTCCACCCATAGGACTCCATGTTGAACCTTATCTCATTGGGGGGCTCCTCTAGAGCTACGAAGAGGACACTCTCCCCCTCCTTCAACCCCTCCAGCAGGAACTGCATGCAGAGGGTGGTCTTTCCGCTTCCCAGGGGGCCTGAGACGATGTATGGCCTTCCGGGGATGAGGCCTCCCTTCAGCATGCAATCGAGGCCAGCTATCCCTGTGCGAATCTTCTCTACCATGCACTACCTCTCTATCAGGCTGCTCATGGTTGCCTTCTCCTTCCTCTCCCTGAGAGCCGCCAACAGCGAGACCGATTGTTGGACGACGTCATCGTGCCTACCCATATGCAGGTAGATCATGGCCCTGAAGATTCGGGGCTTCAGGTCCTTGATGTTGGCGTCTATCGCCTCACATTCCTCCCACAGAGTAGTGATCTCCTCCAGAATCTCGAAAGCTTCCTCCGACATGATGTCTCGGAAGAAGTGACCTACGACTCCGTCGGACCTCCGGCCGTGGAGGGCCACCTCGCCGTCAGCCTGGACGAAGAGGCCCCTGCTCCCGATTACCATGGGTCTGAAGCGTTCGTCGAAGGCGGACCCGCGAAACTTCTCTATGGAGACCGCCCTCCGCACGGCATTGGACTCGAACCATTTCTGGAATCTGATATCTCCCCTGGCCAGGAGAAACTCCGTCTTCAGCTCGTCGGGTCTGGGAAGCTCTGTGATAATCAGGGTCGTGGCCTCCAGTTCCGACAGGAAACGCAGGAAGGATTGAATGAGTATTCGCCTGTCTTCCGCCCTCATGCCGAACATTTTGAGGCTGGTCAAGGAGTCGATGACAACCCTGGTGTACCTCTTGCCAGAGACCTTGAAGTGGTCTTGGAACTCCTGCTTGAGCATCTTCTGGACAGAGTGGATGGAGACCTCCATAATCCGGAGCTGCTGGCTCTTCCTCATCTCACCCACCTGCTCCATGTCCTGGACGTCAAGGGTGGTACCCACATCTATTATCGACTTCCCCTTGGTGTAGGTCCTGATATCGGGTGTAGCGTCCAGGATTCTCAGACGATCCAGGCCCCATCCGAAGTGGGCCATGTTGGTCTTTATCTCATTGGGTGGCTCGTCCACAGCCACCATGATGACGCTCTCCCCGTTCTTTATGCCCTCCAGGAGGAAATGCACGCCGAGGATGCTCTTCCCACTGCCGGGCGGTCCTGAGATCACATATGGGCGGCCCGGAATCAAACCCCCATGAAGCATCTTGTCCAGCCCCTCGACGCCCGTGGAGACCCTGTTCATCACTGATCGCCCAGGATTCCTTCTTGAATTTCAGGATGATAAGCCTATCCTTCCGATTCTTAATGGCGATAAGGTGGCCGGTGCCCTTTGGAGGTATCGCGCTCGCTGGACAGGTCACAGAAATCCCTTCAGCAAGATATCCCTGCCAAACTCCTCTCTTGGCTAGGGCCGCCGAAAAATGAGATAGCGGGGCCTGGAGATTCAGTCCGGGGACAACGGTGCGAAACCGCCCCCGGTCCTTTGAACCAGGGATCTCCGGGTTATGAGCCCGGCGGGATTTTAGGCTCCGGCTCCTCGTAAGAGCATCAGGATCCAGGGTTTCCTAGCTACCCCACCCCGCTTTCTCTCATTAGACCGAAGTCTTCGATATTAACCTATCGGGTCTCCGGTGACTGGCTCGGGAATCTGAACAATCCCTTGCCGGACCACCATCCTATACACTTCGTGTTCTCATCTACATAAGGAGTTTCCTGAAACGGAGGATATCCTCCAGGGGTGCCTTCACCTTCAGTTTCCCCGTGGCGAAGGCCTTGAAGGGGGGTATGCTCCCCTCTATGACACCTCTCAGCGTCTCCTCGTCAGCCGTTATGGTCAAATCCGCGGACTCCAATTCCCCCTCCTCCAGGTCCACGATCCTGCAGTTCTTGAGGATCATGTGGAACCGCTGTCTATCGGTTATCACCCGGATCACCTTCTCCAGGCCCTCGAGTTCCGCCCTCAGGCTCTCATCTGCTTCAGACCTATCATTGAACCTGGCGATTAGGTTCTCCAGCACGGCCCTCATGTTACTCCCACTCCGTCAGTCTTCTTAGCTTGGCCTTTGCCAGGAGCCTCTTGGATGTTTTCCAGCCACTCCTGGTATGAGGTGGTATCTTTCCTCGACTCCTCAGCCATCCTTCGAGAAATGCCACGGTCTGGGGGTCGTGGGCATATCCGCTGCCCACTGGCTCGCCAAGCTCCTCTGATATGCGCCTCATCTCCTCATCTCTCTTCACCTTGGCGATGATGGAGGCTGCGGAGACCACGGGGTACCTCTCGTCCGCACCATGCTCGACCGTCATGGGCAGCTCGTAGCCGAGTTCTCTCAGGATATGGTTCCTGAACCTCTTCTCGGAGGTGTCGCAGCAGTCCACCCAGGCCTTGTCGGGAGCCAGGTCGCGAATGATCTCAGCAAAGTAGGCGGCCTCGAGGAGGTTGAGGGAAGCGCCCTCCATGCCCCTGTCCAGTTCTGCAGCGCTTATGAGGAGGACCTTGCACTCCGCCATCCTCCGAATCTCCTGGGCCAGTCCTCTCCTCCGCTGAGGACTCAGCTTCTTGGAATCCCTCACGCCCAGGGCCCTCAACTCCTCCTGATCATCACACAGCACTCCTGCTATTACCAGGGGTCCCATGACAGGTCCGCGACCCGCTTCGTCAATGCCCAGATTCCTCATGGCCCAGCTCCATCCTCAGTGTATCGATATCCTCTCTCAGCCCTTCCACATCCAACGTCTTCAGGATGCCGTTCTCCACCACCAACTTCCCCCCCACTATGACATCCCTCACGTGCATGCCCTCTGCTAGATGTACCACGTGGGATAAGGCCTCTTCTGATGCATCTTGAGGCAACCTCCATCGTGGACTCAGAATAGTCAGATCGGCGATATTGCCCTTTCTCAAGCTTCCCCCATCCAGGCCCAGGACTTCCGCCGCCTTGACGGTGCAGAGGTCCAGGAGGAGTTGTGCGGGGACCGCCGTTGCGTCCCACTTCTGCCCCTTGTGCAGGAGAGCGCACGCTCTCATGTGGCGGAAGAGGTCCGTGGTGCCACACACCGCAGGCGAGTCCGTTCCGAGGCCGACCGTGACCCCCTCCTCCAGCATCTCCAAGAGGGCCATGGGACCCCCAATCCCCTTCATCTGGTTCGAAACAGGGCAGTGAACCACCTTCACATCGGCCCTGGCGAGTGACCTGATCTCGTTCATCGTGAGCCAGACTCCCTGGAGGGCGATGAGATTGGGCGAGAGGAGTCCCATCTTTTCCAGCCACTCCACTGGCCTCACTCCCATTTTCCTCTGAAACCGATAGACATCCCCCCTGCTCTCCGAGAGGGAGAGGGACCATTTCGTCCCACGTTCCTTGGCTAGAGCCTCCACCTGTTCGAGGAGCTCTACGTTGGCCATGCTGGCTGGCCCAATCAGGGGGACTATTCTCTCCCACGACCGAAAATGGGAGAGGTGCTTGTCACAGGAGTTGAGATCTTCAGGGTCCACTACCAGCCAGCTGAGGAAACCCCTGCCGCCCACTTGCGTGATAGCCCGGGCCACCTCTTCCTCCCACTGACACACATCGAGGAAGGTGGTCGTCCCCTGCAAGAGCATCTCCGCGGAAGCGAGGGCAGCCGCCAGCTGGACGTCCCTGCGAGTCAGCCTCCGCCGTAGTGTCTCCATTCGATCGAGCGTGACCTCAACAGGGGTGTCTCGCGGCGGTCCGAGGAGAATATCGGAGGCCCTTGTGAAGCAGTTTATTAGGCCTGGCAACACGATGCAGCCCTCGGCGTCGAGGACGAGATCTGCAGACCTCTCAGGCCCGGCTACTTCGAGAATCCTACCATCCTCCGCGTAGAGGTTTCCCTCGATCACGCGGCGTGACTCGTCCTGGGTGACCAGCAGACCGTTCCTGACTAGAATGGACACTTTCGTGTCCATCCACCGTGGCGTATTTAAGTGGTGGGAGAGGGTAGGGAGGGCTGCGGGCCCTTCGGGAAGGTGAGGTGCTAGCGGTGGTCACGGATTGCCTCTTTTGAGTGCTAACCAGCGGGTGAAGGTTTATTCCCCTCTCGAGGTTGGTGCGTTGTGGACTTCCTCCGTGAACTACGGTGGCTTCTGGAACAGGTGCCGAGAGGACGGGTGACGAGTTTCAAGGCTTTGGCGGACGCCCTGGGGGATGGGAAGGCGGCCAAGGCTGTCTACGTGACCCTGAAGGAGAGCAAGCTTCCGGGGTGGCACAGGGTAACGAGATCCGACGGTGGCATCCCTTTTCACGAGGCAGCCGGGACCCTGATACAAGAGGGAATTCGACTCTCCGACTCCAGGGTGGTGGGCTTTCAGGGGATAAAATTCACCGATTTCCGCTCCCAGAGGCCCTTGGCGCTCCTCCGGAGGGAGCAGAGGTCCTTGGCCTCACGCGTTGTCCTGGAGGATAGGTTAGAGAAGCCGGGAGAGGTCGGTGGTTTCGACCTATCCTACCAAGGCAACAGGGCCCATGCCGCGGCCGTGGTCATGGATAGGGAGGGGGTCGAAGTGCTGGATGAGGTGAGGCTCACCACTATCGTCAGCTTTCCATACATCTCTACATATCTCTCATACAGGGAATTTGAACCCATCTCACTCTGCTATGGGCGTCTGAGGTGCAGGCCATCCCTTCTCCTGGTGGATGGCAACGGGATCCTACATCCGGCGAGGTTTGGCATCGCCTGCCTCGTGGGCGTTAGGTTGGGGAGGCCCACCATAGGGGTCGCCAAGAGCCTGTTGCTAGGGAGGGTGGATTCGGGCGTGAAGCAGGGAGAGAACTCTCAGATACACCATCGTGGGAGGCTCCTGGGGTATGCGTACAGACCGGGGCGCGGCAAGCCGATATTCATCTCCCCAGGGCACATGATTAGTCCATCCACAGCCTTGGAACTGGTGAAGGGACTCTGCAAGGAAAGGGTACCGGAGCCCCTACGTCTAGCGCACCTAGCATGCGGCCAGATGAGGCGCGCAGCCGTCGGTTAGAGGGTCTTTAATATTCCGCTGTCGATGAAAGGCATGTGAGGTTTCTGATATTTGGGGCGGGAGCCCTCGGCAGCCTTTTCGGAGGCCTACTTAGCCAGAGACATGAGGTGATGCTAGTGGGGAGGAGGGTCCACATGGAGGCGATCCGACGCAATGGCCTGAAGATCGGTGGGAGGACGAATCTCGTTGTTCATCCAACCGCCCAAGAGGACATCGCCGAGGTGGAGTCTCTCGATGTCGTCGTCCTGACGGTCAAGGCCTACGACACCGAAGGTGCTCTCGAGGCTCTCAAGCCTTTCTGGAGGAAGGCTGCCTTCCTCTCCCTGCAGAACGGGCTGGGGAACGAGGACCTATTGGCGGAGCGGGCAGACCGAGTGCTGGGAGGGGTGACAAATCAGGGAGTCACCTTCGTCGCACCCGGAGAGGTCTATCACGCGGGGATTGGCGACACCTACATCGGCCCTTACCGAGGCACCGGACTGGAGGAGGCTGCCGAATTGGTTGAGGCTTTCAGTATGTGCGGGATCCCATCTGAGCTCTCGGAGGACATCAGGGGAGAACTCTGGTTGAAGACCCTGGTGAACGCATGCATCAACCCCCTGACTGGACTCCTAGAAGTGAAGAACGGCCATATCCTCCAGAGCACGTTCCTGACTGACGTGGTCAGGGAGATTGTGGATGAGGGGCTCCAGGTTGCAGCCCTCCAGGGGCTTCATCTCGATCGTGAGGAGGTCCTGGAAAAGGTGTGGTCCATCGCCGAGGCGACCGCTGACAACATATCTAGCATGCTGCAAGATCTGGAGAAGGGGAGGAGGACGGAGATAGATTCCATCAACGGGGCCATTGTGGAGCGGGGAAGGGAAGGGGGAGTCAGCTGCCCAATCAACTCCCTCCTCACCAACCTCGTAAAGGCCCTGGAAGAGGCCTCGCCTGCTATATGACCTGCATCTCTCGGGTGTACTCGTCAAACCTGACGGCCTTGCCATCCGCAACGTAGACGATATTCTCTATCCTCACTCCAAACTTACCGGGCAGGTAGATACCAGGTTCGATGCTGAAGGTCATCCCGTTCTCAAGGGGGCGACCATTCCCGGCGACGATGTAAGGCTCCTCATGGACCTCCAGACCGATGCCGTGACCCGTTCTGTGGATGAACTTGACGCCGTATCCCCCCTCTTCGATGATGCGCCGGGCTGCACGGTCGACCTCTTCTGCAGGGGTCTCTGCCATTGCGGCTCCGAAGGCGAGCTCGTTGGATTCCAGAACAAGCTCATACACCCTCTTCTGCTCCTCGCCCACAGGTGCTAGAAAAGCCGTGCGGGTGATGTCGGTGCAGTATCCACCGAACACGCCCCCGAAGTCCAGGACGACAGCGTCCCCGGGGCGGAGGCGTCGATCACCATATCGGTAATGGGGTTGAGAACCGTTGGGACCTGATGAGACGATGGGTATGAAGGGCGTGGCATCAGCACCGCACCTCATGAGGGAGGATCTGATGATCTCAGCCAACTCCCGCTCCGATATCCCCTCCCTCAGGGTGTCGATTACCATCCCCATGGCCCTGTCAGTGGCCTTGAAGCCCCTCTGCATGGTCTCAATCTCCTCCTTCCCCTTGATGATTCTGAGCTCGCCCATTATCAGAGAGGCATCCACAAACTTCGATGTAGGGAGAACTTCTCGGAACATGAGAACAAAGCGGGCCCACATCCTGGTGTCCAGGGCGACTCGCCCCTTCTCTCCCACCAGCTCATCGACAGCCAGCTCCAGCGCCTTCAGGGAGTTCTCGGAATCCTTCCACGATCGCAGGTCATCAATCCCAGTGGCGTTCGCGACCTGCTCCACGTACAGTTCTGGAACTAGGAGGAGCGGTTCTCCCTCCCTGGGGAGGAGGTAGGTGAGGAGCCTCTCTCCCGGCTCCTCAGCGAAGCCAGTCATATAGGTCATGTTGGGTCCCGGAGTCAAGGCAAGAAGATCGACCCCAGTCTGCTCCAAGAGGGAACGACAACGGGCCAACCTATGCCTGTACACCTCTGAATTCATCCCCTCACTTCACTAGAGGATATACACTCACGCCATCAAGATGTCTTCCACGCTCCTCCTGTCCGATGGAAGGAGGATCGAGCAGACGCCTTCGACGGCCTACATTCCATAAGGCACTCGTCGCTAGCGCTTGCTGAAGGCGCACATCTCATGCGGATAATCCGCCGAAAGATTGCAGAGCCCTCAGAGAAGAGCTGACAAAGGGTTTATAAAGACACTTCAAATAAGGATGAAGTAGCGGGAACATTTTCTCCGCTTGGGAGGAAGAGCTCTGGCAAAGATGAAAATAGAGAATGTTGTGGCATCGACCTCGCTGGGAGGAGAGTTGGATCTGCAAGCCATCGCCCTCGCCCTGGGAGGAGCTGAGTATGAGCCTGAGCAGTTCCCTGGGCTGATATACCGGTTGAAGGAGCCCAAGACAGCTACCCTCCTCTTCAGAAGTGGTAAGGTGGTGTGCACTGGAGCTAAGAGCCTCGAGAACGTCCGCACCGCCATTCGAATCGTCGCTGAGCAGATCGAAGCTGCAGGAATCGAGATCGACCGGGATCCTGATATCGAGGTCCAGAACATTGTGGCCTCATCTGACCTGGAACAGGAGATAAACCTCAACGCCATCGCCATCAGCCTGGGGCTGGATCGAGTGGAGTATGAGCCAGAGCAGTTTCCAGGACTCGTATATCGGCTGGATGACCCGAAGGTGGTCGTCCTT